>SXSO01000112.1 GCA_005792205.1 Bacteroidota bacterium
AATCATTTTCTTTATTTCAGAAAAATTATTTGTTGTCAATTTGTAAAAATAAATTCCGCTGTTCAAATCACTTGCATCAAAATATATTTCATAAATTCCTGCGTTTTGATTTTGATTTACAATCGTTGCAACTTCATTTCCAATAATATCATATACTTTTAAACTCACAAATCCATTTTTTGCAATTTCATATTTAATAGTTGATTTGGGATTGAATGGATTTGGATAATTTTGATGAAGTGCAAATGTTTTTGGAACAGATGTTTCATCACTTACACCAAGTGGAGATGTTGGAATAAGTTTCACATTAGTGTTGTTCGATTGATATTGATTTGCAAATCCTATTGAAATTGTTGGAGTAGATTCTTGAACATAATCAGCAAAATCAACAACTACTTTGTATTCGCCACTTTGTAAATTATCAATTGAATAATATCCATTCATTTCTGTAATGTCATATCCTGCAATTGAATTGTCAGAAATATTAATTGCAAACACAGTTACTCCATTTAGTTTTGTGTTTTGTATATCATCAATTGTACCGCTGATTTTTGAAAACCCACTATCGTTTTGTGGAATAACACAAATATCAATTCCTGAAATATATCCAGTGATATTAACTGTATCAGCATTTTGCCATTCATAAGTTCCACAATTTATAGCATCATACCAAGAAGGTGCATATGTTGAATGTGGAATTGCTTTTACAAAATAATTTCCTGAATGAATATTTGCAAATGAATATTTTCCAAGAGAATCTGTTACAGTATGTTTTACACATTTTGATCTTCCATTTGTAGAAAGTTTCACTAACACAACATTTGATAAAACACCAATTCCAGTTTCATCTTTTACAACTCCATTTACACCATTTTGAACTTCAGGATTTAATGTAAGAACAAAATTAATTCCTGTTGTATCAGATACAAGTGTGATTTTATCAGCATCTTGTGGAGTTGGTTTATCGTTATAGTATTCGGAAAAATATCCCGTTTTCTTTGCAAACACAATGTATGCTTTTCCACCAACTAATGAAGCAGTGTAATTTCCATTTTCATCTGTTTCACCTTTCCACGCAACACCACGAAGTTTCCCATGACCATTTAAGAAATAATCTTCACCACTTATTATGTTTTCACCAAGATATCTGTGAGCTCGACGGAAGTGTCCTCCACTGCGAAGTATAACAACTTTTGCTCCCGCAATAGACGTTCCTGTTGAGTCAGTAATTGTTCCACTGAAATTATACATTGTTGGAGGAGCAATTGCTGTAAGTGCAAATGTTGCTGTTGAAGTTGAATCATCTGCAACAACTACAATATCTGCTTGTGATCTTTCAACTTTATTGTCAAAATATTCTCCATTATAACCATCTTTTGATGCTTTGATTACATAGTTTCCCGGAGGAAGTTCTGCAAAATAAATTCCTGATGAATCTGTTTTCACATGTTTCGTTGAATGTCCTGAATTTTCTGCATAGAAATGAATTTTTGCATTTGCAATTGGATTCAATGTAATATCATCCACAACCATTCCTCCGATAATTCCAATTGGTGGTGGTGGAACAAGTGCGAGTGCAACACTTAATACAATACTTGAGTTTTCAGCAACACTTACAACATCTGCTACATTTCTCTCAAGTTTATTATCAAACCATTCACTTACAAATCCCTCTTTCTTCGTTTGAATAAAATAGTTTCCCGTATCTACATTGACAGAGAAATTTCCAAGAGAATCTGTTAAAACTTCTCTTGCGGACCAATTTGAGTTTCCACGATATAATCTTACTTTTGCTTTTGCAATAGGTAATGCTGTTCCATCATCAATTGTAACTGTTCCAGAAATTGTTCCAATTGGTGGTGGTGGTGGTGTAACTGGTGTAAACTGTACCGTATTACTTGCTTCACTCAAAACCCCATTTGGACCAACTGCTTTCACATAATAACTATATGTGTGTTCAAAAGGAGTTTCCCAATCGTAAAAATATATATGATGAGAATTGCCTCTCTCAGTAAATTCAGAGGAATCAACTGCTCTATAAATTTTATAATTATAAAAAGAATTTGCAGGCATTTCCCAATGTAAGTAAGCACTTACATTTCCATTTGGATTTGGTGTAATATATTGTTCAACAACTAAATTTTGTGGAGTTGGAGGGAGTTGTTGAGCAAACACTGTATTTATCAAAACAATAAATACAAATACACCAATGATTTTTATTAGATTTTTAGGCATTTTAATTATTTGTTTTTTGTTATTGAAATATTATTTTAAAGTATACAACTAACTCATAGAATTAGTTTCGTTCATTAAGACACAACCATTTGAAAAAAGTTTAACATCTGTTTATTTTATTTTTTGCAATTTATCATATAATTTAAAATAAATAATAATTTATCAAAAGTTTAAATCTATTTTAGTATTCATCAAAAAGTTTTCCCCATTTAGAATTTCTTCTTACTTCATTTTGATTTTTCTTCCCTTTAATTGGCCACCAAATAAAATCATGATACAAATATGAAGCAAACACAAATAAATAAACAAGTGGTGTGTGAAAAAATAACCACTGAATTTTTTTCAAAGGACCAAACCATAAAACATCCCCTGCTAAACTTGCAACATTATCTCCAACATAAAAATTAAAATTCACATTTGAAATATCTTCACCAACTATTTCAATTTCATTTGGGTTTCCAATACCAAGTTTTTGTTCGTGTGCTAATCTAATGTATTTTATATTCATTGGATTAAATCCCATCATTTTTGCAGCAACAGCATCAATTGCAACTTGATCATTTGACGCTAATATAAAATTTTTTTCAACGGGAATCATAGTTCTTGGTCCGGGACCATTTCCACAAATTGTTCCATCCATTACTGCAAAAATTCCACTGTGAATTTCTTTTTGAATTGCGAGTAAATCCACAAGTGTTTCGTGAATCCAAGTATGCGTATAATGCCTTCGCGTATTGAGAAGTCCTCCAAAAGCATTTTTCATTGCTCCTGTTGTAGTTGTGTAAATGTGAGTTTTTACTGTTGGAAGATGAACAATATTTTTCCCAATAAAAAACTCTGGGATTTTAATTCCTTCAGGATAAATTTTATTCAACGCAAGCATTTTAGATTTTGGTTTATATTCAATCCATTGTATTTCGTTGGAATTAAAATTATATTTTTCCTCAATATTATATTTGGAAAAAATTGGTGCAAGTTTATTTAATTTTTCTCCTTTATATGGATTTGTTACAACTGTGTCGTTATGAACTGAAACCAAATTATCAAAACCATTTTTTTTCAATGCAAGAATTGTTCCTTCAAGTTGCCACGGTGTTGTATTTGAACTCAAATATGGAAAATGCCAAGTAATATTGTCTTTTAAAATTGTTTGTGATGAACTTGAAAAAAAAAATTTCATTTCAGCAAGTTCAAACAATTTTTGATAATCTTCTAAAACAGTTTTTGGATTTGTTTTTAGAACAACAACTTTTGATTTACTCATTTATATTTTAACACCTTTGTGAAAAGAACATAACGAAAAAGTTGATTTACTTTTATTGAAAATAAAAGTATGGTAGAAACAATTAAATCTATAAAAAATACTACTCAATTTGAAATAAAACTTTTTATAATTTGAGAAATTTATTTTTAGTGAAGTAAATTCTAATAGCAATTCAATTTTTTAATTTGGAAAAAATTTTACCAACTTCCACTTGCGCCACCACCTCCAAAACTTCCTCCTCCACCGCTAAATCCGCCGCCGCCAAATCCACCAAAACCTCCTCCACCAAACCCACCAACAAATGGACCACCACCAAAACGGCTATATCCACTTGATGAATAAACATAATTTTTACGACGAGAAAAAATTCCTTGTAAAAAAAATGCAACAAAAATTACAATAACAAAAAGAAGTTTAAAATTTTTCCTAACAAAACTTTTTTTCTCTCCTCTGTGTTCATCACCAATAACATTGACAATTTCTTTTATTGATTCAGAAATTGCTAAATAGTAATTTCCACTTTTAAAATTGGGAACAAATAAATTGTGAATTATCATTGATGATTTCGCATCAGTTAAAACTCCTTCAAGTCCATAACCAGATTCAATTCTAACTTTACGAATATCTTTTACAATTAAAATCAATACTCCATTGTCTTTTCCTTTTACTCCAATTTTATTTTTTTCAACAACACTAATGGAAAAGTTTTCAATGCTTTCTCCATTCAAACTTGGAATTGTTAAAACTATAATTTGGTTAGAAGTTTTTCTATCATACTCATTTAAAAATTTTTCCAAATTATTTTTTTCACTTTGAGAAAGAAATCCACATTCATCATTCACATAGTTTTTGAGAGTTGGAATTTCTTGCGTAAGAGAAATTTGAAAACAAAAAATTATAATAATAATAAAATACATACACAAATATAAAAAGTATTTTAGAATTCAAGTTTGCTTTTTTTTAAAGTAAAACAAATTCTTATATTTTGGCTCAATTTTTCTTAAGTTGAAGCAAATTATTATTGCGATAGATGGACCATCTGGTGTTGGAAAAAGCACAACTGCAAAACTTGTTGCAAAAAAATTGAATTATCAATATCTTGACACCGGTGCAATGTATAGAGCAGTAACATTATATTTAATCACTGAAAAAACGGAAAATGATTTAAATAAAATTGAAAATTTGCTCAACAAAATAAAGATTGAATTTCAACAAGAAATTGTTCTTTTAAATGGAAAAAATGTGAGTGATGAAATTCGCTCTCGTTTTGTCACTGAAAATGTGAGTAAAATTAGTGCAATAGAAATTGTAAGAGAAAAAATGGTAGAACTACAAAGACAAATTGCAAAAAATGGTGAATATGTTGTAGAAGGAAGAGATATTGGAAGTGTGGTTTTTCCGGATGCTCAACTCAAAATTTTTCTTACTGCAAATTTGGAAGAAAGAATGAAACGAAGAGAAAATGAATTTTTAGGAAAGGGAATTTCAATTTCAAATGAAGAACTTGTTTATCAAATTCAAACACGAGATAAATTAGATTCAACACGTAAAATTAGCCCTCTTAAAAAACCAATTGATGCAATTGAAATCGACACAACACATTTAACTATTGACACCCAAGTTGAAAAAATTGTTGAACTAGCAAAACAAATTATTTAACAATTTATTTTTATTAACCTCTACTTTCACTTGAAAGTATACAAATTATATCTTCGTAATTGAAGAAAAGAAATTGATCATGGAAAAAGAAAATTTAGTTATCAAAACTTCAAATGAAGTTTCACAAAAAATATCATTGAAAAAACAAAAAAGTTCATATAGTAAAGTTGCCGAAATTCGTGAACATGATTTTGCTAATAACAGCAATGATGACTTCACAAAACTCTTTGAACAAACATTTGTTACAATAAACGAAAATGAAATCATAAGCGGAACAATTACTGCTATTGAAACTGACAGCGTATTTATAAATGTTGGTCACAAGTCAGAAGGAATAATTCCAATCACAGAATTCAAAAATATTTCTGAACTTAACGTTGGAGATAGCATAGAAGTATTTGTGGAAAAATCTGAAGATGTAGATGGTGGAATTATACTCTCTCGTACTCGTGCTGATTTTGTGTTGGTTTGGAAAAAAATCTTAGCCACTTTTGAAAATAACGAAATAGTTAAAGGAAAAGTAATTCGCAGAGTTAAAGGTGGTTTAATTGTTGACTTACTTGGAATTGAAACATTTCTTCCAGGTTCACAAGTTGACATTCATCCTGTAAGTGATTTTGACGCATATATTGATAAAGAATTGGATATAAAAATTGTAAAGATAAATCACGCATTAGAAAATGTTGTAGTAAGCCATAAAGTATTGATGGAAGAAGAAATGGCAGAACATCGTCAAACAGTTTTAGAGACACTTGAAAAAGGCCAAGTAATTGAAGGAATAGTAAAAGCAATTACAGGATTTGGCGTATTTGTAGATCTTGGTGGTATTGATGGATTAATTCATATTACAGATTTATCTTGGGGAAGAGTAAATTCACCAAATGATATTGTATCAATTGGCCAAAAAGTACAAGTTGCAATCACTGAACTTAGTGAAGATAAAAAGAGAATTTCGCTTGGAATGAAACAACTCACATCACATCCTTGGGAAAATATTGAAGAAAAGTTTCCATTGAGAATGAAAGTATCTGGAAAAATTGTTTCACTTACAGATTATGGTGCATTTATTGAAATTGAAAAAGGTATTGAAGGACTTGTTCATATTTCCGAAATGAGTTGGACACAACATATCAAAAAACCCGCACAATTTATTTCACTCGGACAAAATGTGGAGGCAATTGTTGTGGAATTGAATAAAGAAGAGAAAAAACTTGCTTTGAGTATCAAACAACTTGAACCAGATCCATGGATAAAAATTATGGAAAAATTCAAAATTGGAACAACTCATACTGGAATAATTAAATCCATAACAGCTTATGGTGCATTTGTAGAACTTGAAAACGGAATTGACGGTCTTGTTCACATTTCTGATTTATCTTGGACAAAGAAAATAAAACATCCATCTGACATTGTAAAAAAAGGTAATAAAATAAATGTCATTGTGATTGATTTAAATTATGACGAAAGAAAAATTTCACTTGGACATAAACAACTTCTTGAAAATCCATGGGAAAATTTAGAAACAATTTACAAAGTTGGAATGGAAGTTGATTGTAAAATTTCTCGTGCAATCGAAAAAGGAATTATTGTAGAACTTCCAAATGAAGTGGATGGATTTATTCCTGCTTCACATTTGTCACAAAATCAAATTAAAGATTTGAATAAACGATTTAAAACTGGAGAAACAATCTCTGCAAAAATTATTGAATTCGATGCAGAAAATAGACGAATAGTACTTTCAGTTTTAGACTACTTGAAAGATAAAGAGCAATCCATTGCAGATGAATATTCATCAAAATTCAATTTAACAAAAATCAAAGCTAGTGAAGTTGTAATAAGTTCACCTGATGAAGAAGTTCTTGAAACAGAAAAATTGTTTAATTTTCCCGATAAAATAAAAAATGAAAAAAAATCGGATGAAAATAACATAGAAAGTGTTTCATAATTTCAGTTTGTAATAAAAAAAGAGTTGTCAAAAATTTTGACAACTCTTTTTTTATTTCTTATTTTTATTTTAAGATTTTGTATGAAAAAGAAAGTTGCATTTCACACACTTGGTTGCAAATTAAATTTTGTAGAAACATCTACACTTGGAAAAAAATTTTTAGAAAATGGATTTGAAATTGTTGACTTGAATGAGAATCCAGATATTTTCATTTTAAACACTTGTTCTGTAACCGAAAGAGCAAATAGAGAAGCAAGACAAATAATTAGAAAATCTCTTAGAAAATCTCCTAATACTTTTGTCGCTGTAACGGGATGTTATGCTCAACTTGAACCTGAACAAATTGCATCAATTGATGGAGTAGATATTGTACTTGGAGCAAAAGAAAAACTCAATTTTTTTGAACATGTAAATTCATTCCAAAAAAATTCTGTTCCAAAAATTTTTACTTCTCCAGTTGATGAAATAACTGATTTCAATGTCGCATTTTCTTCTGAAGTTGGAGATAGAACAAGAGCATTTTTAAAAATTCAAGATGGGTGCGATTTCAATTGTACGTTTTGTACAATTCCACTTGCAAGAGGAGAAAGCAGAAGTCAATCAATTGAAGAGTGTGTAAAACAAGCAAAATACCTTGCTGATTTGGGGTTTAGAGAAATTGTTTTAACGGGAGTAAATGTAGGTGACTTTGGGAAGAAAAATAATTCTTCATTTTTAAAACTAATTCAAGAATTGGATAAAGTAAATGGAATAAATCGCTTTCGCATTAGTTCAATTGAACCAAATCTCTTGACAAAAGAAATTATAGATTTTGTTTTTGAATCTGAAAAATTTTGTAATCATTTTCACATTCCTTTGCAAAGTGGAAACGATGAAATTTTACAACTCATGCGTCGTCGTTATACAACTACGAACTACAAAAAAATTTTAGAATACATAAAAACAAAGGATAAAACTTGCGGAATTGGTATAGATGTTATTGTTGGATTTCCAAATGAAACGAAAGAACATTTTGAAGAAACGTATAAATTTCTTGTAGAACTTCCTGCAACATATTTACACATATTCACATATTCAGAAAGACCAAATACTCCTGCAATTCAATTGGAAAATAAAGTGGAGCCAAAAATTCGTTTTAAAAGAAATGAAATGTTAAGAAATTTGAATGTCAAGAAAAAATTTAATTTCTACAATGATTTCATTGGAAAAAAAATGGAAATTTTAATAGAAAGCAAATTAGAAAATGGTTTTTATTCAGGACTTACAACAAATTATATTCGTGTAGAATTTGATGCAACCGATGATCTTATAAATACAATTCAAACTGTTGAAATAGAAAAAATTTCTTCAGAGATTTGTAAAGGAAAAATAGTTTAACTTATGCAACATACAAAACAAATATTTTTATTGATAATTTTTTGTGAAATAATTTTCTCTCAAAATAAAGTAACAAATTTACAACTTCCAAAAAACTATAAAATAAATTTAGTTGAAGAAAATAAACCTAAAAAAAATCCACAAATTGCTATTGCTCTATCACTTATTCTTCCCGGAAGCGGAGAATATTATGCAGGAAATTTAAGCGATGGAAAATACAATATCATTACAGAAGTTTCACTTTGGCTCACTTATTTTGGATTTAATTCATATGGAAATATTTTAAAAGATGATGCAAGAGAATTTGCAAAAATAAATGCAGGAATTTCTCTCAATAGAAAAAATGAAAAATATTTTGTAGATATTGGAAACTATTTAAATATAGACGAATATAATAATGCAAAACTTTTGAGTGGAGAAAATAATGAAATTTATTGGGATGTAATTTATAATTGGAATTGGGAAAATGATTCACAACGAAAAAATTATCGTGAAATGAGAATTAAAAGTGATGAAGCATTCAATAATTTAAAATTCGTTGTGGGAGGAATTGCCGTAAATCATATTATAAGTGCTATAAATTCTTTTCTACTTGTAAAATCCTTCAATGAAGATATTGGTTTGAATTTGAAATTTGAAAATTTGTATTTAACAAATGGCTTCAAAATTTCTATTTCAAAAAAATTGTAGATGAGGAATATAAAACTTTCAATTGAATATGATGGAACAAATTTCTTTGGATGGCAAACTCAAAATAATTTGAGAACTGTTCAAAGTGAAATTGAAAATATTGGAGAAAAATTTTTAAAACATAAAATTAAATTAATTGGAGCAGGACGAACAGACACAGGAGTTCATGCAAAAGGACAAATTGCAAATTTCAAAACTGAGGTAAATTTAAGTTGCAAAAAAATTTTAAGCGCATTCAATGGGCTTCTTCCAAATGATATTGCAATTTATGATGTAGAAGATGTAGATATTTTTTACAATTCTCGATTTGACGCAAAATTAAGAGAATATTCTTACACAATTTCAAAAATTCCAACTGCTATTTTAAAAAATTTTTCAATTGAAATTTTTTATCCACTTGATATAAAAAAGATGAATAAATGTGCAAAAAATTTGATTGGAAAGTTTGACTTTTCATCTTTTTGTAAATCAATTGATGAAGTAAAAAATACAATTTGTGAAGTAAAATTTGCTGAATGGAGAGAAGAAAATCAATTACTTATTTTTTCAATTAAAGCAAATAGATTTATTCACGGAATGGTGAGAGCAATTGTTGGAACATTGATAGATGTTGGAAGAAAAAAAATTTCAATTGAAGAATTTAATAAAATATTTTTTTCTAAAAATAGAATTTTTGCATCTCAATCAGCACCATCAAAAGGACTTACATTGGAAAAAGTTATTTACTAATATGAAAAATTTGGTGATTAAAGTTTTCTATCTCAATTTCCTCAAAAAGTTTTTCAAAAAAAAGAATTCCATATTTATTCAAAAAATAAATTACATTCAATTCTCTTTCTTGCCAATTGTCATTTGGGAAAAACGAATTTGCTGATTTTTCAATTTGATTTGAAATTGTAGAAAACTTTTTTTTCTCCATTTCAATTGTCTTATGTTTTATATTTTCAACTTGATAATAAATTTTATTTTTTACAGTTTCAAAATTATTTTTTAAAGTTAAATCCACATTTTGCACTTTATTTTCAATATCGTCTAATATTTCTTTCAATTTCATTTTTGACTCTTCAAAAAATTTATCAAGTTGAGAATCAACAACGTGATTTAAAATTTTATTTTTTAAAATTTCCTTTTCTTCAAATAAATTTTCATGGTTTAATTTATGTTTTTCAATTACTTTTTGAGTATCACTTTCTGAAATTGTAAGTGAAACTCGCGGAAAAATAATTGGCATTGTAAGTCCAAAGTAATTGTAGAGTGGTTTAATTTGCGTGAAATATGCAATCTCAGATGGACCTCCAACATAAGAAACAGTTGGCAAAATATAATCTTGACAAATTGGACGAAATGAAACATTTGGAGAAAATTTTTCAGGATTTGTATGAAGAAAATCCAAAATCTCTTTTTTTGAAAAATTTATTCTTGTTCCTTTTAAATTTATGTCATCATAAAATGGTTCAAGAGCATAACGTTCATCGTTATAAGTAAAAAATAAATTGATTGGACGAATTTTTATTTGAGAAACATATTCTTTTTCAATTTTATCGGTTTGAGTAACAAGAAGTTGTGAAGATGTTGGATATTCAAGTATTTCTTTTTCAAAAATTGGAATTAAAATTTTTTTTAGTTCTTTGTCAAATGGATTTAAAATTACTAACCCATATTCTCCAAAAAGTTTTAGAAGAATTTTTGTGAAAGAATCAGCAAAATTATTTTCATAATTATATAACGACAAAAAATTTTTTTTCAATTCATCACTAAATTCAGTATGTATTAAATCATCTAAAATTTTCTCTTTAAAATATTCAATAGATAAATCAAAATTTAAACTTCCAACTTGTGCTTTCTCATTTTTACTATTTAAAAAATATCTGTGTGTAGATACTTTTTTTTCTTTATTTAAAATTTTTATTAAACTAATTTCTTCATAATCGTGATCTTCACATTCAAGATAAAAAATAGGAACAAACTTTTTTTCAGGAAATTTTTCTGACAATTTTTTTGCAAGTTGAATAGCAGTAAATGTTTTGTAAATTGTATAAAGTGGTCCAAGAAAAATTCCACTTTGTTGTCCCGTTACAATAGCAAATGTATTTTCATTTTTCAAACATTCAATGTTATTTTTCGTTTCATCACTTATTTCAAATTTTTGCATTTGAGAAAAAATTACGTTAGATACTTTTTCTCTAATTTTTTTTTCCTTTGAAATTGAATTTGCAATAGATAAAAAATTAAGAGAATTTCTGAAATCTCCATTGAAAAAATTTTGAACTTTATTAAAATCATACAAATAATTCAAGTATATTTTGTTCAAATTTTTGGCAACAAATTCTATGTTTCTATAGTCAATAGTAATCATTTTTCAAAAACTTTTTCAAATATACTCACAAACAAAATGAAAATAGCAGTATTTTTAGGTGGAATTTCAACAGAAAGAAATGTTTCACTCGCTTCAGGAAAAAGTGTACTTTTTGCACTTCAAAATTTGGGACATAATGTAATTGCAATTGATCCTGCATTTGGAAAAAATCAAAAAAAAAATTTGATAGATGAAATTCCAGAAAACATTTCACAATTTTCATTTGATATAAATGAAAGTAAAAAATTTTCTCCATCAAGTTATCATGAAACTATTTTTTCAAATTTGTTGTATGATATAGATTTGGTTTTTCTAACTCTTCACGGAAAATACGGTGAAGATGGAACTATTCAAACACTTTTGGAGCTTCGTGAAAAAAAATTTACGGGTTCAAATTCGTTTTCAAGTGCTTTGGCAATGGATAAACATATTTCTAAAATTCTTTTTCAAAAAGAAAATATTTTAACTCCAAATTGGATTCAACTTGAAAAAAATAAAAATCAAAATTTAGAAAACATAAAATTTCCTATTGTTGTAAAACCAAACGACGGTGGCTCAACAATTGGAATGTCAATTGTAAAAGAAGAAAATCAATTGCAAAATGCAATTGATTTGGCATTTGTTCATTCAAATAAAATTCTTTTGGAAGAATATATTGAAGGACAAGAATTGACAGTTTCAATTTTGGAAAATTCTCCGCTTCCAATTATAGAAATTAAACCTAAAAAAAATTTTTACGACTACACAAGAAAATATACAAAAGGTGAAACTGAATATATTTGTCCCGCAAAAATAGATAATGATTTGACACAAAAAATTCAACTTGCTGCTCTTAATGCTTTTAATGGATTAAATTGCAAAACATTTGCGAGAGTTGATTTTAGGTTAAGAAATGATGAAAAGTTTTTCTGTTTAGAAGTAAATACACTTCCCGGAATGACTTCAACAAGTTTAGTTCCAAAAGCAGCAAAATCAATTGGAATTGATTTTGAATCGCTTTGTCAAAAAATTATTGAGTTAAGTTTGTAAAAAAAACTATTTTCTTCTTCCGTTGTGATAAAGAGGAAGTGGTTGTGGCTCAAAATAAAAATCATTTTTTGTATTTCCCGTATGATAACCTCCTGCAAATCTTGCAAGTGAATTAAATTCAGGAATTAATCCTGCTGATTCGTTTCCATCTCCAATTAAAGTTGGATAATTTCCAAAACGAACAACATCCACAATATTTTTTTCATAAGAAATTATAGAATCAATTACCACAAATTCAAGTGGAAATGGAATTCCATTTATCTCCAAGTTTTCGTTGTGTGAAATAATTTTATGTTTAATTTTTACAAGGTTTATTTCACTTGTTTCAGAAAGTTTGTAACTTGTATATACTCCAAAAATTTTACTTTCACTAATAGTTCCAAAAAAATCTCCCAACATAACAAGTGTATCAAAATCAAATAATACTTGAGGTTGCAAAATTCTACCTTCACCATAATCGGTATGATCTTCAAGTCGTCCATAATCATTTGTAATCAACATTAATTCGTCTTTATCAAGTGGCATCTTTCTAATAGAATCTCCACCTCCAAACTCTCTCATAAATGGAGAAAATAAATATGACATAGAATTTGGATTCAGTGGAACATACATTTTTCTTTTTCCAAGAGAAATTGGAGGAATTGGAGAAAATGGATTTCCAGATTCTGTCTCTGCTTCAATTTGTAAATAATATCCTGAAATTAAAACTGTGTCTTGAATAAACATTGATGTATCTTGACCAATAATTGCAACAACTGTATCACGTGCAATTTCAAATTCATCAATTGTATTTATTGAAGTAGGTGTTGGATTTAAAACTTCAATCCAAGAATATGTACTTTGATGAGATGGTGAAAGTGCAAATACTTCATTTATCACAAGATGGTTTGAAACTTGTGAATTTTGTTTTGGTGGAATAATATCTGTTGTAAGTTCGCATCCAATTATTGAAAATAAAATTAAACTCAAAAAAATATTTTTCATCATAATTAAAAATTTACTTCAAAAGAAAATGTATGAGTAGATGGCAACACTTTAAAATTATTGAAACCATAATCAATTTTTAAAATATTTGGAATGTCATATCCAAAACCAAGTGTAAGATTTTCAGCATCATAATTGAACTTATATCCGCTGCGAAGTGCAAAATTTTGAAATGCATATTCAACTCCAAGATTGTATTGTTCATCAGCATCATTTGGACGAGAAACTTGAAATGCCGTGATAAATTTAGAATACTCATCTTCATATAAAACAGTATTTGTTCCAAATTTTAATGCTGTTGGAATAGCATACGCTTCACGAACATATTGAATATCATCTCCAAGATTTGTAATTGAAACACCAAGTCGTGTATTAATTTCTGCGATATCGTAAAGTGTTCCGATGTCAAATGCAAATGTTTTTGCAGTTATTTCATCATTGAAAAGAAACGAATAAATATATTTTACTCCAACTCCAACTGAAAATTCTGTACTAATTTTTTTTGCATAAACAAGATGGAAGGCATAATCTCCAGAAGTAAATTTTCTTCCCGTTCCTTCGGGATTAAGTGGTGTTGTTTCAATCATATCATCTGTTGAAAGAATTGTTGTTCCAATTCCAATTGTTCCAATGTCTTCATAATTTATAACTCCTCCAATAAATGAATGATTTATATTTGCAAACCACTTTGAATACGAAGATGCAACTGCTGTTTGTTCTACACTTAAAATTCCACTTGGATTAAAAGCAAGAGAAGTTACTCCACTAGCGAGTGCAACTTGTGCTGAACCCATTCCAACAATTCTTGCATTTGTAGGAAGTTTTAAAAATTGTCCCGAAACAATTCCTGCTCTTTCTCCTGAAATTGCATTTGAAATTAAAAAGAAAAATAAAATAATACTTAAAACTTGTTTCATAATTTTTATCTGATAATTACAAACTTTCCAACTTGTGTTTCAAATTCATCCGATTCAACTGTAAAAACATAAATTCCACTTGCAATTGCACGATTGCTTTGACTTAATAACTCCCAATCTACATAACCATTTTCTGGATCATTGTGATAAATTTCATCAACTAAATCTCCCGCAAGTGAAAAAATTTTTATAGTACATTTTTTTGGAGTGTGAATAAACCGAATCATTCTTTTATTTTCATTCCAATTTTCTGTCTTTCCTTCCCAACCTCCGTTTTCAAATGTATAACTCTCATCCACACGATATGGATTTGGAACAACCATAACTTGGTTTGGTTTTTCAGCAGGAGTAAATGGAACCACAACTTTAACCCAATTTTCACGAATCGAAGATTCAGTTGGAAGTGTTCTCACGGTATCTAAAGAAGTATCTTGACCTTGTATAAATTCGTTTGGAATTGAAAACGAAGTAACTGAATACCAATATGTATTTCCTCTCATTAAATCATCATCTACATAAGTTGTTTCAATCCCTGTATTAAATTCAAACTCATCTATTTCATCAACTTGACGAAGAAGCGTAAAACTTTCAAGTGGTGGTCTATCAGAAGGATCTATACTGCGATAAATTCTAAATCCTTCAAACACAAAACCTCCCGTTGTATCATTTCCATGTGGATTTCTAATGCTATCGTGGTTTGCAACATTGTTTGAATCATCCCACGCACTTAGAGGATCTCTATTCCAAATTAAACGAATTTTTTTATCTCCAACATCTGCTTTTAGTTTTGGAGATGGTGGAACAAATGGAAGTTTGTAACCAAGACGATAAATTTCAATTGCTTTTTTTGCATTTGATTTTAAATGTTCTACATTATCTCCTGAAAGTATTGAAAAAACAACATTTATAGTATCATTTGGATTAATTGTAAATGGTCCAAATGAGAGAATAAAACGCGTATCACTCAACTGTGAAATTTGAGATGACTGTCCATTTACAACAGTTCCACGAGCCATTAGATTATCATATCTTTCCGCATCATTATCATCTTGAATATTATTCGTTGTAAAATCTAACCATTGATAAGTATATCTCAAACTATCAACTAAAATTGAAGGATGAATTAAAGCACATCCAATAGGAGATGCTTTTTTTGCAATTGGATTATGAATATAACCTAATCTCAAATCGGAAATATATCCTGAATAATTATCTTCATAATAAGTTGGTGTAGTGATTTGTCCAACATCTCCATCAAGAAAATAACCAACATATGCTTCTGTTATTGGACGATTTCCTCTATTTATTATTCTTAAATCTACAGGCATAATTCCCGAAGCATATTCATCACTCCAAGAAAATGTTTTTTGTATTACTTCTACATTCATTGGAATATGATTTGCAACATTGGTTCCAGTTCCATAATCACGATATCTTACATAAAAATCTTCATCTGAAACTTTTTTAAATGGAAAATTCCAATACTCATCCCAACCTTCTGGTTTTACTGTATCAGTTACAACCCAAATTTTATCTTCAAGTAATGAACCCGGAAAAAGTTCTTGAATTGCACCATTTCCTTCATATCCCGTTGAAACAACTTTTATTCCTTCTTGCATATTTCCCACAACTGATGTATCAATTTTTCCGCCAACCCAAATGCCTGCTCCATACATATGTTCAAAACTGGAAACCTTATATTCAATTCCAAGAGTTTCAGCGGGAGGCGAAGATTGACTTCCAACATTCCACGCTTGTTTTCCTATTGTAGAACTATTACTTATCAAAACCTTCATATCAGAATTTTCTCCTTGATATCTATGTTCATAATTTGGAGAGATAGATGAAGTTTGGTTGCGTTTTGGTTTTGAAACAATTTTATTTTTTTCTCTTGCAAAAGAAAAAACTGAAAAACTAAAAACTAGAATTAAAGCAATAAATTTATTCATAAAATTAAACTGATTTTTATCCCCAATTGAGTTTCATTCCCAAAAGTATTTGTCGTGGATTTCCATAAATGTATGGTGGAAGTTTGCTTGGCATTTGATACCATTGATACATTTGGTTCGTATTTATATCATAATCTCCAAATTGAAATTGACGACCTTCATTCACATTAAATCCATCTCCTAAACTTGTAACATTTTTTGTATTCAAAATATTTAAAATGTCAAATGTAATATCTATGTTCATTTTGTTTAGCAATCGGAATTTTTTATAAAATGCAAAATTCACTGTGTGAGTTGATGGACCATCTGCAGTATTTTTTTTGTAAGCATCTTCAATTGTGCTTACGCGAGATGAAGTTGGAGTATATGGAAATCCACTTCCAAATGACCAAGTGAGCGAACTTCCCCAATCATTAAAAAATGGAATTTCAAAAATTGAGAAATCATCATTTTCATCAACTCTGAAATTTAAAAATAGATTTAACGTATGTCTTTGATCCCAATCAAGACGGCTTTCTCGTGGAAGTTGAAAGTTTGAACTTATAGCACTTTCAAATGGATTGCTTGAACGACCTTTTGCAATTTGATATGAATAACTTACGTTTCCTGAAAAATATTTTACAAGACCTTTATTTAAAGTAATTTCAAATCCACGAGAACTTGCAAAATCATTATTCATATAAATCAAAACTTTTTCTGCAGGAAGTGTAATCACATAATCAAATATATCTTTGTAAAACCCTCTTATTCCAAGAGCTAAATCATCTGTAATTTGGCTTTCAAAACCGCTTTCATATTGAACTGTTCTTTGTGGTTTTAAATTTGGATTTCCAACTGTTATATCTTCATCCACAACATATGCGGGTCTAATATATAGCATTCTTTCGGGAAATTGCATAAAGTGTCCATAGTTGAAAAAGAAACCAACTCTATCTGTAATTGGAAAATTTATTGCAAGTCGTGGACTAATTTTTCCACTCAACATTGCATCCATCAAACTATTTTTATTCCAATCCCATTTTGTAGAATCAAATCCTGTTGCATCTTTCCAAGCATCAATAAATTTTCTTTCAAAAACTTCTTCGCCAACATAAAGAAAATCATATCTTAAACCAATATGTAAATTTGTTCCAAAAATTTTCATATTGTTTTGAACATACATTGAACCTGTTTGCGGCATATTTGAAAGATACCAACGATAAACACCATAACCCGGAAATTCACCTTCATCATAACGAACAGAATCTGGATATGGAGCAGAATAAGTTTGACCATTGTAAGAAATTTTTCCAAGTGGATACGAAATTTCAGTTGAAAGAATTTTTTCAAAATTATATTCAAATCCTGTTTTGAAAAAAATATTTTCAGCAATTGGATTATTCAAATCAAATTTAATTGTAGAAACTGTTGTTCTACTATCTTTCCAAACTTGGCTTGAACCCAAATCATAAAATCCATCTCTACTTGGATCATATTGTGTGGCATCTGTAATTGGAGAGTATTCATATGGCTTAAGTCCTGAAACAGATTCGTTTCTTCCAATTTGTAAAATACTTCCTTGCATTCTCAAATATCCATCATTGCCAATAAAATGCATCCATTGAAAAGTGTTTTGTTCAGAAACATTTTCATTTTGACGAGAAGAATCTGCAAGCAATTTCCATATATGACGATAGTCGTGATATGTTCCTGAATTTGTGCGATATGAATAACTAAATTGATCACTTCCATTCACATCGTAACGAAGTTTTCCATTGAAAGTAAACTCATTTGAAAGCTTGTCATAATATGAAAGTTTCAAAAAATTTCCCAAACTTCCTTGTATTTGAACTGTTCTTCTCAAAGGATTGTAAAAACTGTTTTTGATAAAATTATATGGAGCATCGCTTTGATTGAAATCAGATGAAATAAAAAATGTAAGTTTTTGAGATTCAAATTTTGCAATTGGACCTCCAAAAGAAATGGAATAATATTTTTCATTGAATGAAGTTGCGTTATTCATTCCATCATCTCGTATTTGAAGTGAACCAGTAAAATTATCAGAACCAGATTTTGTAATGATTGTAATAACTCCCGATTGTGCATTTCCATATTCAGCATCCATTCCACTTGTGGTAACACTTAATGTTTGAATTGCGTTTGTAGAAATATTCAATCCCGAAGTTGAAATTGAATTTCCAACTCCAGAATTAAATTGTTGAAGTTGAGAATTTGCTTCAGAAGTTGTTCCTGCACTTCCTCCCAAAACATCATTTACAGAAATTCCATCTACAATGTATTGAACTTCATTTGCTCTTCCTCCACGAAGAAATACATTGTTTCCCATCTTCACTGCTCCAGCTTGAAGTTGCATTACATCTTGCACACTTTTTACATTTGGAATTTGTTCAATTGCTTTAGAACTCATTGTTTTAGTTGAAGAAGTTGCTTGCACATTTACAATTTTAGATTCTCCCATAACTTCCACTCCTTTGATTTGAACAGAAGTTGATGTGAGTTTAAAATTTATATTTACAGTTTGAGCATCTTTTACTTCTACTTTCCCCTCTTTGTTTTCATATCCAATTAAAGATGCACGAAGCGTATGTTTTCCCGCAGCAATGTTATCGATTGTAAATTTACCATCAAAATCAGAAACCGCTCCACGACTCGTTCCAACAACTAATATATTTACATTAAATAATGCATCTCCAGTTGAGGCATCTACAACTTTCCCCGTAATTTTTCCAGAAGAAAACACAATTTGAAAATTTATCAGTATAACAAAAAATAAAAATTTTAACTTATTCATTGGATTTAAAAATTTAATTCACCAATATCTATAAATGCTTGTCTTATCGCAAGATATGCTGTTTCTTTATATGTGTAATAAAGTGGAAACCCAAAATAAATAATTTTATATGTTGGTCCTAAATAACGAATTCCAATTGGTTGTTGATTGTAACTTGAATTTGATGATTTCAAAGAATAAATCTGTTGAGCAAAACCAATTGGATATGTAATTAAAATTGAATCCATTAAATTATTTGGTGATGGATGCAATTTTGTTGCATTAAGTGTATCAAGAAAAATTTCAGGATATCCAAAACTTCCATTTACTCCTTCACACTCACGAGTTTGAAGTTGCATATCAGGAATATAAAGAGAACTTAAATGCAAATAATTATCAAAAAGTTTTTCACGCGACTCTTGTTCATAAATTCTATTATATAAATCCCAACTACTTATTATCATTTTTCCACCTAAATCAAGATATGAAGTAATTCCATCAACTGCTTCTTTTTTTAATGCTAAACGACGAGCAATATAAGGACCTCCTCCTCTAACTTTTTTATCACTTGAAAAAAATATGCCACTATATTTTGCAAGTGTAAATAAATTGGGAAATGATTTTTTGGGAGTTACAAGATAATAATCTACATCTCCAAAAAGATTGAGTGAATCAAAAATTGAATGATAAAAATTGTATCTATCTTGTGGTGATGGACTTTCGGGAGAACTTACCAATTGGTTTCCCGTGGAATCAGTATTATCAATGTACAAATATCTTTTGGGGCGATTTACGTCAGTAAATTCTGGAACATAAATTCTAAAATATAAAGTATCTGGAGTTGGATCTACAAGATAGTATTGGTTTCTTGCACGAACAATAATGTTATGAATTTTTGAAGTATCATACCACGCTCCATTAGTGGAATCACATTGAGCTCCAAAAAATGTTACTTCATCTGACGAAGAAAAATTTGACCATCCTTTATCATCAATATTATATTGATATTCCAAATCAGAACCAAGTGAATCACTTCCTATGAAACTATATGTAACACCACTAAATGTTGGTGTTGCAAAGGGAAGCATCATACGAATATTTCTATCTATTTTTCTTCCATTTATAGTTGAAGTAAATTCATAATTAACTCGTGTATCAGGAGGATAAATTTTTGGTGTTCCAAAACTCACCGTTGCAGGAGTTAAATCTTCTGTTCCTTTGTTATCAATTGATTTTACTTCAAATGTATGTGTATTGTTTTGCGAACTTGAAGTAAAAATAAATGTACCGCGACTTGGGTTTTTAATCTCAATTGGATTGTAAATTGAAACTTCACTTCCAAAAATATTTAAAACTTTTCCACTGTCAAGCAATCTTTCAACACTATCACTTACGTTTCCTGTTAAAGTAGAAAGATATTTGAAAATATTTGGAATAGCATTATCATCATTTGCATTTTCAACTTTTACAACAAATGCTGAATTAATATCACCTCCAAATGAAATATTTAAAATTGTATTCCAACTTCCAGTAAGTGTTTCAGGAATTACAACTGAATCGCGAAGTATTGAATTCCAACGAAAACTAAACGCTGTAATAAATCCATCTTTATCTTTTCCACTCCACGAAAGTGAAACTTTTGCTGTTCCAAATTGATAAACACTATCTTGTGGAGGAATATTTGCAAGTTGAGTTTCAGGCAATTGATTGTCAAAAAGTTTTCCCGAATCAGTTGGCTTCGTGCAACTAAATAATATAAAAGTAAAAACTATTGCAAAAACAAATTTAAAAATATTGTTCATTTTATTCAACTCTAATTGAAGAAATTCTAAATTGAGGTGTAACTTCTAATACATCAACTCCTTGTGAAATTGTTCTTTGAAGAGAATTATCCAAATCAAATTCGCAAGTTACAATTGTTTTTTTACCTTCATAAGTTTGAATGTTAGCAGGAATCAAAACTGATGTGTTATCTCCTCTTATATCATTGACAGCGATAAGATTATTTCCTATTCCATTAAAAAAAGAAAACACAACTGGAACTATATTTATTTCAAGTCGTGAGAATGAAGTTATTGGAACATAACCTTGTCCAATAATTAAACTTGAATCAAGACACTTTTTATCCAAAACATCTATTGCTGAATTTGATCTTGCTGTTGCTTTCACATCAGAAAAAATTTCAATAAACGATTCATTTTCTCTAAACGCAAAAATAGAAGATATGTTGTTTAAAAATAAATGTCTATGTAAACTATATGTTGGTAAATATTCAGAAGTTTTGGTTTTGAATCTTATTTCCAAAATAGGTGGATTTATTGTAGTAAAAAATGATTCTTCTTTACATCCACCAATCAATAATATGGATAAGAAAAAAATTGTTATAAAAAATTTCATGCTTTTTTTAAAAAAAAATTTGAGAAATAAAAGAATTTTTTTTTTCTTGACAAAAAAGAAAATGTATTTTATCTTAATTTTAATGACACTCAAACCAATTGTTTCCAACACCAATTGTAATTTCAATAGGAACTAAAAGTTGCAACGCATTTTTCATTTCAAACTCAATGAGTTTCAATGCTTCGTTTAAATCGTTTTCAAAAATCTCAAACACAAGTTCATCGTGAATTTGAAGGAGTAAGTTTGCTTTTAAATTTTTCTCTTTAAATTTTTTAGATAAATTGACCATCGCAATTTTTATCATATCAGCAGCACTTCCTTGAATTGGAGAATTTATTGCTTGACGTTCAGCATTTGCACGAAGAGAAGCATTTTGGCTATTGATATTTGGAATATATCTTCTTCTTCCCGTAATTGTTTCAACATATCCTGTTGCTCTTGCAAATTCAATTGTATCAGATAAAAATGTTTTTACTTTTGGAAATCTCTCAAAATAAGTTGTGATAATTTTTTTTGCTTCACTCTGTGGAATTTGTAAATTTTGAGAAAGTCCATACGGAGCAATTCCGTAGATGATTCCAAAATTTACTTCCTTTGCTCTTCGTCGCGTTTCTCTACTATCCAAAAAAAAATTTTCACTAAAAAGTTTTTCTGCAGTTGAAGTATGAATATCTTCCCCATTTTTAAATGCTTCAATCATCGCTTCGTCATTAGAATTATGAGCCATTATGCGAAGTTCAATTTGAGAATAATCTGCTGAAACAATTTTCCATTTTTTTTCTGTAATAAAAGATTTGCGAATTTCTCTTCCGATATCTGTTCTAATTGGAATATTTTGAAGATTAGGATTACTACTTGAAAGTCGTCCCGTTGCTGCAATTGTTTGATGGAACGAGGTGTGAATGCGAAAATTTTTATCAACCGATTTTAAAATTCCATCTACAAATGTAGATTTGAGTTTTGAAAATGTTCTATGTTCAATAAGTTTTTCAATCACGGGATGTTTATCAACTAATGTTTCCAATACAAAGGTATTAGTAGAAAATCCTGTTTTTGTTTTTTGTTTTGTTTGAAGTGAAAGTTTGTTGAATAAAATTTCACTCAACTGTTTTGGAGAATTGATATTGAATTTTTCTCCAATCAAATTGTAAATTGAATTTTCTAAATCTTCAACTTTGGAATTCAAATTGTTAAAAAAAGTTTCCAAAAAAATTACATCAATCTTTTGCCCAATAATTTCCATTTCACACAAAACTTTTGTAAGTGGAAATTCAATTTCATAACAAAGGTTCCCAAACCTTTCTTTGTGAATTTTAGAATTTAATAAATTGTAAATTCGCATTGTAAAATCGGCATCTTCACAAGAATAGTTAGAAATTTTTTCCAACGGAACTTCCCAAATATATTTTTCTCCACTTTCAAAAAGTTCTTCAAATGAAATTTTTTTGTAATTGAAAAATTCCATTGACATTGAATCTAAACTATGAGAAAAATTATTATTCAAAATATAGTGAGCAATCATCGTATCAAAGATTTCACCACAAACTTTTATTCCATAATTAGATAAAACTAAAATATCATACTTTATATTTTGACCAATCTTTAAAATTGATTCATCTTCAAAAATTGGTTGAAAAATTTTCTTAAAAAAATCAATTGAAATTTCACTCTTATTTTTTTTCTCGTTAAGTGAAAATAAATTCTCATCTGTATTTTCAGCATTAAAATCAAATGCAACATAAAATGCTTCTCCTTCTTGAAGACAAATTGAAAGTCCAACAATTTGTGATTTCAATGGATTTTGTGATGTTGTTTCAGTATCAAACACAATTTTTTTATACTCCAAAATTTTTTTTGAAAGTTCAACCAAATCAGTTTGAGTTGTGATAAGTTTGTAATTTACTTTTTCAGTAGAAATATTTTTTGTGTTTTCATTTTGCAAAACTGGTTTGCTTAAACTTTTGGAAATATTTACGTTTTTTAGAAACTCTTTAAAATCTAATTCTCTAAAAATTTCAGAAAGTTTTTCATAATTTTTTTCTTTGAGTTTTAAATCTTCAATTTCTAAATCAAATGGAACATTTGTATCTATTATTAATAGTTTTTTTGAAAACACTGCACTTTCTTTTCCATCTTCAATTTTTTTTTGGATTACTTTATTTTCAATTTTGTGTAGATTTGCAATTATATTTTCAATGTTTCCAAATTGTTGCACAAGTGGAATTGCAGATTTATCTCCAATTCCATTAACTCCAGGAATATTATCAGATTTATCTCCAATGAGTGACAAAACATCCACAACTAAATCTGGATTCACAGAAAATTTTTTTAAAACATCTTCAGCACCCAAAATTTGCCATTGATTAAATGAAACTGGTTTGTAAATTTTTATCAACTCAGAAATTAGTTGCATAAAATCTTTATCCGCGGTTACTAAATAAGTCAAAATATTTTTTTTCTCCGCTTTTTTTGCAAATGTTCCCATTAAATCATCTGCTTCAAAACCTTCAAGTTCAAGTATAGGAATGTTAAATGCCTTTACAACATCTCGCAGTTTTCCCAATTGCATAGCAAGTTCTTCAGGAATTGATTGGCGATTTGCTTTATACTGTGGATACATTTTATGACGAAACGTTTTACCTTTTAAATCAAATGCAACTGCAAAATAATCTGGTTTATCTTTTTCAAGAATTTTAAAAAGTGTTTTTACAAAACCAAATAACGCACTTGTATTTTCTCCTTTTGCATTTCGTAAATGATTTTTTTGAAACGCATAAAACGAACGATATGCAATTGCCATTCCATCAAGCAAAAATAATTTTTCAGACATTTCTTTTTCCTTTAAAAAATTCTTGGAGAATTGAACCACTTTCTTTTTCCATCACTCCTCCAATACATAGCAATCTATGATTTAATCTTGTGTCGTTTGTGATGTTGTAAAGAGATGAAACGCTTCCCATTTTTTTATCGTACGCTCCAAAAACCAAAAGCGAAATTTTTGATAATACAATTGCACCCGCACACATTGGACATGGTTCAAGTGTTGTGTAAAGAACACAATCTTCAAGACGAGACGAATTTAAGAATTCAAATGCAGAAGTAATTGCAATCATCTCTGCGTGTGCAGTTGCGTCTTTTAAAATTTCAGTTTGATTATATCCTTTTCCAATTATTTTATTTTGATACACAACAATTGCTCCAATTGGAACTTCATTTTTTTTTAAACCAAATTCTGCTTCTTTGAAGGCAAGTTCCATAAATTTTTTATGATTCACATTCATATTTACAAATATACGATAAGTTTAAAAAATTAAATCACATTGTTTTTTTTAAATTTCTATTGTTTTTTACAATTTTCTATCTTATATTTAGAAAAATAAAATACACTGTTATGAAAAGTTTGTACTACTTGTTATTCACTTTTACTTTTGTTTCAATCTCTGTGAGTGGAAATTTTTCCTCAAAAGGAACCGGAAATTGGAATATACTAACAACATGGGATTTAACATCTGGAATTGATACTGATGGCGTTCCCGATTCAGATGATAGTGTAACAATAGGAAATAACCACACAATTACAATACAAAATAACGACACTGCAAATTGTCTCTATCTTCAAATTGGAGAAAATTCTGCTGCTACAACTGCTACAATTTCATTTACTTCAAATTCAAGTGTATTAAATGTTGTGGGAGATGTTGCAATTTATCAATCTACTAATGCAGTACAACTTCGCACAATAACTTGTGCAAATGGAAAATTTACAATTGGAGGAAACTTAACATTTAACGCATCAAACTCTTTACAAGGAACAACTTCAATTACATTATCAACTGGAATTTTGACAATTGTAGGAGATATAAATTTTAATTCCACATCAACTTCAAAAGCATTGATTGATATGACAAGTGGAAGTGGAACTTTAAATATTGGTGGAAATATAAATTTAAGTTCAACTGGAAATATAAACATACAAGGTCCTAATACAACCGTAAATTACAACGGAAGTGGTGCTCAAACGATTAGGTTAGATGTTTCAAATATGATTTATCGAAACCTACTTGTGAGTAATACAAGTTCAAGTGGAGCAATTTTAAACGATACGATAACTAAATACAATTTAATTGGGGATATTACAATTACGGGAAAATTGAAAACATCAATTTATCCAATTTATGCAATTCCTGATACAACTTGGGATGATACAATAATTTTATCAATTGACTATCAAAGTTTATTAGTTGATAGTGGAGGAACACTTGTAATTGGTGCTGTGAATACAACATTTGGATTTCCATCTGAATTCAATATTACAATAGATGCAAACAGCACAATTGTTTATGCGGGAGGAAATCAAAATGTAAAACACTTTGCAACGGGATATGGAAATTTAACTTTACAAAGTGGAAGTGGAATTGCAACAAAAACACTCGTAGATTCTACACTTACGATTTTAGGAAATTTGACAATTGGTGGTGATGGGGATTCCGTTGTTGTAAGTGCAAATAAAGAGTTTGTGACAAGTAAAGATGTTTCAATTGAAAGTGGCGGATTGCTTAAACTTGGAAGTTTTGAACATACTGTTGGAGGAGATTGGAATTATACGGGAGGAAATGTATCCTCACAAACAAGCAAAGTTACATTTACATCAAATGATGCAATAACAATTGGTGGTCCAAGTTTCAATAAACTCATAATTGATGGTGATGGAATTAAAACTGCTTCATATGGATTTTCTGTTGTTGATAGTTTTATTGTAGAAAGTGGTTCGCAATTCAACTCTTCAAGTTATGATATTACAGTTGCTGATTTAGTAAATAGTGGAACCATTTCTTCTGCATCAAATATTTATGTTTCAAAAAATTTTGATAATTCAGGAACATTCAATTCCACAGAAAAGGTAATTTTGAGTGGAACTTCTGCACAAACATTCAATAATGCAAATTTTTACAACTTATCTTTTACAGGAAATGGAATAAAAACTCCATCAACTTCAATCACCGTTGCAAATGATTTTACAATTGGAAGTGGAGCAACTGTTGAAGGAGTAAGTGGTCAAGAATTTACAATCGGAGATGATTGGACAAATAACGGAACATTTACTCATCAAGGTTCAAAAGTAACTTTTACGGGAAATACAATTCAAACAATTGATGAAGGACCTTTTGGAGAAATTGTAATTGATAAAACCGGTGGTTCTGTTTCTCTTGATACAAATATAACTTGTGATGTAAGTTTTACTTTGCAAAACGGAAGTTTGGAAATTGACACTTATACAATTTCAGGAAACAGTAGCGCAACATTTACTTTGGATAGCAACACAACTTTGAATATCAAAGGAGCAAATATTTTTCCTGCTTCATTTACGACTTATACATTGAATGCAACTTCAACTGTAGAATATTCTGGTGATGCACAAACAATTTCTGATATTGTTGGAAGTAACTATTGGAATTTAGTTTTAAGTGGAACTAGTACAAAAACTTTGGGAGGAACTATTGGAGTTGATGGAAATTGCACTGTTCAACCAAATATAACTATTGATCCTGATGCTACTAACAATTTCTCAATTACAGGAGCTGCAGGAAAAACACTTTCAGTTTATGGAATTTTAAATGTGTTATCAAATGATTTTACTGATCACTATTCATCATTTGGAACCGTAACTTTACAAGATGGAAGTACAGTTGCTTATATTGGAGATGCTCAAAATATAGATTCAACACTCTCATACAAAAATTTAGTTCTTGCGGGAAGTGGAATAAAATCTTTTTCTAAAGGAACCACAATTTCAATTGACTTGAATATTGATTCAGTTACAGTTGATGGAGGAACTTTCTCTCATACAATTTTGGGAGATGTAAATACAAATGATGGAAGCGATGAAACTCAAGCAAAATTTACTTCTACTGGAAGTATAACTTTTAGTGGAACTTCTCAAAATATTGGAAGAAGTGAATTTAAAAATGTAACGTTTGCTGGAAGTGAAACAAAATATGCAACAAATACTTTCGCAATTTCAGGAAATTTGACAATCAATAGTGGTGCAATTTTTGATGCAGGAGAATACTCTCACACAATTCAAGGAAATTTTACAAACAGTGGAACATTTGAAGATTCCACAAGTACGTTTACATTTGAGGGAACTTCTCAACAACAAATTTCAGGAAGAACAAAATTTCACAATTTAATTTTAAATGATACAAGTGGTCTTTCACTTGGAGAGACAATCACAGTTGATACAATTGAAATTCAAACCGGACTTTTGACTACAAATTCTGACACACTTATTTTAACTAACAATGGTTCAATGACAGAACCAGCTGGAAAACCAATAAGTGGTTTTGTAAAAATTTCTAAAACTGTTGTAGTAGAAGAAGGCAAATTTATGATTACAGAATCATTTGGTGGAATTGGAATTGAAATTACAACCGATACTGTACTTGGTCAAACAACAGTTCTTCGTAGAACAGGAGTTGCACTTTCAGGAGAAATCGGAACAATTTATGCATCGAAACAATCTATCAAAAGATATTTTGATGTGAGCTCAACTAAAAACGCAAACCTTGATGCAAGTGTTACAATTTATTATGACAATACTGAAGTTAATTCAATAAATGAAGTAAATTTAGGTTTATGGGAATCTTTCAATAGCGGTTCAAGTTGGAAAAAATATCAAAGTGTGGTTGATACCGTTGGAAATTCAATAACTGCAAGTGGAATAAATAGACTTTCTCGTTTTACAGCATCTGATTCACTATCTCCCGTTTCAATTAAAATCAGAAGTTATCGCGACAAAGATGGAGATATTACTTCAACTGACGATTGGATAAGAAAAAAATGGAGATTGGAACTTAGAAAAGATAGTTTGAATGGTTCATATGTTTATGCTGTAGATAGCGATACCGCATTTAATGTAACTGATTTAGCAGAAGGGACTTACTATGCAGTTGAAGCAGATTCGCTTCCTCGTGGAAAACATCTTGGACAAAGAATTAACAACGATGAACCAACTTCTGATACATTGCGATATTATCAAATCACAGCACTTGGTGGAAATAGTTACATTGTTGATTTTGCAAATTTCTTTCCAAACAAATTGAGTGTAAAAATGTATCGTGATATGGATATTGATTTTTCAACATCAAGTGATAGAATTGCAAAGAAATGGAAAATTGCTTTATATGTTGGAACCCCACTTACTGAACCTGTTGATTCAATTGATTCTGATACAATTTTCACAAAAGAAAATTTAGGCGATGGAAGTTATTTAATAAAAATCCCAATGTCAGATAGTACAAGATGGAAAAAACTTGGACACACAATTTATGCTCCTGATGACACAACTTCACAGGAAGTTTATTATACTGCAATTTTAGTAACATTAGATGAAGCCGAAACTAAAACTGCAGAGATTGTTGTAGCACATCCTGCAGAAGTTATTGTGAAATCGTTTAGAGACGTTGATGGTGATTCCACAACAACAAGTGATTATGATGGAAAATCATGGAAACTTTCATTATTTAGAAGAGATACCACTGGATTAATTTTTATTGATTCAACTAACAATGCAAAAACCGATACAATTTTAAAAGTAGATGATTTAAGAGAAGCAACTTATGTCGCTGTTGAATCAGATAGTTTAGGAAATTTTGTTCATTACGCAACTTTTAGTAATGGAACAAAACGAATGGGAACACAAAATACTGATTCGGTAACAGTTGTTGGTGGCGATTCAATGGAAATTTGGTTTGTGAATTTTAATCCAAATAATATTTTTACCGCATCTTTTGAAGATATCGATGGAAATGCAAGTTCCTCAAATGATAGAACTTCACATTCAATTCAAATGTCACTTTACAAACAACAGTTTAGTGGAGCAATGGAACCAAATACTTTGATTAAGCAAGTTACTGCTGATTCGCTTACTTCACTTAATATAGGAGATGGAGTATATTTTCTTATTCAAGAAGATCATGCAACTTTAAAAGATTTGAAATCACTTGCAACAGGAAAAAGAATTACATCAAAAGATGATACTTTAAGTTTTAAAGTTATTTCAGATGATGATTCTTTATTTCTTCCAGATACAATTAGATTTACTTTAAGTGGTGGAAGAAATGTATATGTAGATTTCTTGCATTATAATTCTGACAATGTAAAGTTTAGAACATTTCTACAAGATGATTATGATGAAAAAGGAATAAAAATAAAAGTTAAAAAAGGGACTACAATTCCAATGCCAAATGCAGGAAATGTAAGAGATACTGCGTTCAAAAAAATGTATTCTAAAAAAGAAGCAATAATTGGAATTGCACAAACTACAAAAGAAAATAAAAAACTTTATGGATGGATGGGAACAAAATCGGGTTCGTCTGTAAAATCATCGTTGCCTCAAAATGGATATTCTCGTGGATTTGATGTATTTCGTACTAAACAAGCAAGTGCTACAAAACCAGCAAAATACAAAGCAATTGTTGGTAAATATGGAACAATAAAACCAGGAAAATATAATTATGATAATAAACTTCTTGGAGAACAACTCACATTTGTTACAAATATCGCAGCAAGTGATGCAGGAATTACAAAAACTGGTTTTGGGGATTTAGTTTACACCGGAGATGTGAGTGAAGCAAATGGAAAAACATTGAGAGAAATCAAAACAAGTGTTGATACAATTTTAACATATTGGACAAACTATTATTCATTTGACGAATCTGCAAGTTATGACACAAATGGTTCTCCACCAACGACTTCAGAAATTGATCCAATTTATGATACTTATGCTTCACTTTTGGAAACAATAAATTTTGCATTTACTATTGATATTGATACAATTTCTACTTCTCCACTTAAAATTACTGGAGCAAAAGAAATCAATCAAGTTCCATTTTTGCAAATGGTAAATTTCAGAAATGATGACTCAATAATTGTTTATGATTATGTTGAACCAACTCAATATGAAGTGTTTCAAAATTACCCAAATCCATTTAATCCAATAACTACAATATCATTCGTAATGTTAGATGATGGATATGTAAGTTTAAAAATTTACAACATACTTGGAGAGGAACTTTTAGATATTGTTCAAAACGAATTTTTTGAAACAGGAGGAAATGAAATTCAGTTTGATGCTTCTTATTTGCCAAGTGGAGTTTATTATTATAGGTTTTTTGTAAATGGGAAGTTTGAAGGCAACACTTTAAAAATGGTTTTAATCAAGTAAAATTTTTTATTAAATCAAATACTACAAAACCTCTTTCAAAAAAAATTGTAAGAGGTTTTATTTTTTATGAAAATATTTTTTAAAATTTTTATTTTATTTTTTTTAGTTTATATTTTTTCTTATTCAGATATAAATAAAAGCGATTTAATTCAAAAACTAAATAAAATTTTTTCCAAGAAAGTTTTTAAGAATACAAGTTATGGAATTTCAGTTGTGAATTTAGAAACACAAAAAAAATTATATGAAAAAAATGCATACAAAAATTTTCGTCCTGCTTCTATATTAAAACTAATCACAACTTATTCTGCTTACAATTATTTATCTGACACATTTAAAATAAAAACAGAATTTGGTTTGGATAAAAATAATAATTTATATGTAAAAGGTTTTGGAGATGCGTTTTTCAAAACAAAGGATTTGGAAATTATTGTTAATGAAATTGCAAAAAAAAATATCAAATCAATTCAAAATATAATTGGAGATATTTCTTATTTTGATAATAAACATTGGGGAAATGGATGGATGTGGGACGATGAACCAAATCCAAGTGCGATGTATATTTCTCCACTTTCTATAAATTTTAACACTTTGGAAGTATGTGTAAATACAAATGAATTAAACAGACAACCAAAAGTTATTTTAAACCCAAACACTTCATATTTTACAATTGAAAACAAAGCACAAGTAAAAAATAAAATAAAAGAAAAATTTTCTGTAAATAGAAAATGGATTGAACGAGAAAATGTTATTGAAATAAATGGAGATTTTTTATACTCTACAATTGCAGATACATTTCGTGTAAATGTGTGGAAACCAGAATTTTATTTTCTCACACTTTTGAAAGAAAAACTTTTGGAAAATAAAATTTCTGTAAATGGGGAAATTCAACTTGGAGAATTTCCAAAAAATATTTATTCACAATTTATTTTAACACCAATTGATTCACTTATTTTTACAGCAAATAAATTTAGTAATAATCTTTGCGCAGAAAATCTTTTAAAAATTATTGCTGGAGAAAGAATTGGACTTCCTGCAACCGCTGATAATGGAATTTTACTTGAAAAAAACTTTCTTGCTTCAATTGGAATTGATACATCTGAAATTGTAATTGCTGATGGTTCTGGAGTTTCTGATTACAATTTAATGTCTCCAAACAATTTCACAACTTTTTTGAAAAAAATATATAATGGGAAAAATTGGGAAAAATTTTTCTCTTCCCTTTCAATAGGAGGAATTGATGGAACACTCAAAAATAGATTTAAAGGAACAAATGTAGAAGGAAAGGTTTTTGCAAAAACAGGAACCAAAAGAGGAATTGCTTCACTTGTTGGAATTGTAGAAAAAAAAAATAGAGGAAAAATTGCGTTCGCTATAATAATTAATAATTATTATGGTGAAACAAAAGTTCTTAAAAATATGATTGATGAAATTGTTTCAACAATTTACCAAAATTAAAAAATAAAATTAGAAAAAAACATTACTCATGTGTTTGTAAAATTTTTAAAAAATCTTTTTCCAATGTTTCATTTGGAGATTCTACAATTCGTCCAAGTTCATTTCCGTGTTTGTAAAAAATAATTGTTGGAACACTTTCAATATTTTTTTCTTGTGGAAATCCAAGTGGAATTTGCTTTGTTCTATCAACACAAAAAAAATTCACTTTTTCAAGTGAAAAATTTAATTGATGTAAAATTTTTACAAACGCAGGAATTTCTTTTCTCGTATCGCTGCACCAAGTTCCCATTGCGATTTCAATTGTAATATCATCTAAAATTATTTTTTGTATCTCACTTAAATCAACTTCGTTGGAAATATATTTTTGATAAGTTTCCTCATACCAATTTTTATACGGGACAAATTGTAAGTCATCCAAGAAAATTTTTCCAAGTAACATTTCTTCATTTTTTTTTTCGTCAAAACCCTTTTGTGGAGAATGCGATGAAACAATATTTTTTGTACAGTTAAAAAAAATAAAAGACAAAATGAATAAAATAAAAATTTTTATTTGCATAAAGTTTTAAGATATTTGAAAAAAAATTTTGAGAATTTATGAATAAAAAACAAAAGTTTGAACCACTTGATAAATCATTTCCATTTGATGGATATGAAAAAATTAACGACAACGTTTTAGAAACATTTCCGTATGAACATGTTGGGAAAAACATAATGATAAATATAGATACAGATGAATTTACTGTAGTTTGCCCTTTTTCTGGACTTCCTGATTTTGCAATTATAAAAGTAAATTATATTCCAAACAAAAAAATTATTGAACTTCGTTCGTTCAAATATTATTTACATTCATATCGCTCAGTTGGAATTTATCAAGAGCATTTGGTAAATCGTATTTTGGACGATTTAGTAAAATGTGTGCATCCAAAATGGATGGAAGTTATTGCTGATTACAAAATAAGAGGAGGAATTCATACTGTTACAAAAGCAGAATATAATGGAAGAAAAAACTAGTTCTTTTTTTTCATTTAAAAATATTTTCAAAAAAATTGCAAAGTTTTTTTTCTATTTTTTTGTGATAAGCATCGCTTCTACAATTTTATTGCGATTTGTTCCTATATTTTTTACTCCTCTTATGGCAATTAGATTTTTTGAACAAGTTTTTTCAAGCGAAAAAAATTTAAAATTTGAAAAAGAATGGATTTCAAGTAAATCTATTTCACCACACATAAAAAATGCAGTAATTTGTTCTGAAGACCAAAACTTTAAAACACATTTTGGTTTTGACTTTGAAGCAATTGAAAAAGCAATTAAATACAATTCAAAACATCAAAAAATAAGAGGAGCAAGTACAATTTCACAACAAACTGCAAAAAATGTTTTTCTTTGGAATGGAAGAAATTGGATAAGAAAATCTTTAGAAACATATTTTACAATTTTGATAGAAATTTTTTGGACAAAAGAAAAAATTTTAGAAGTATATTTGAACATTATAGAATTTGGAGATGGAATTTATGGAATTGAAAAAGCGTCTCAAATTTATTTTAAAAAATCAGCAAATAAACTTTCAAAAAATGAATCTGCACTTCTTGCTGCAATACTTCCAAATCCAAGAAGATGGAATCTACATCATCCAACAAAATATATTTTAAAACGAAAAAATCACATTTTACAACAAATGGCTTACAACAATTTTTAAATCATAAAACCAATGAACCATATTTTATTTTTCCTATTTTTTTTCAATTTTATTTTTTCACAAGATAAAGAATATACAATTGAAAATATTTTTTCATCTCCTTCCTTTAAACAAAAAACTTTAAGTGGTATTCAGTGGATTGAAAATGGAAATGCGTTTTCATTTCTTGAAATGGATACAATCACAAAAAAACAAAATGTCATCCGTTTTGAAATTTCTTCTCAAAAAAAATCTATTCTATTTTCTGAAGAAAATCTAAAACTTGAAAACGACAATTTTTCAATTCACAATTATTTTTGGTCTCCCGATGAAAATTATATTGTATTTACAGGAACTTTAACTGCAAGAAGTTTAAAAAGTGGTGGAAATATTTTTTTGTATAATGTGAAAGAAAAAAAGTTTTCTCAAATTACAAACTCAGAAGAAGAACAACTTAACATAAAATTTTCTCCAAATTCAAACCAAATAGGATTTGTAAGAAATAATAATCTTTTTGTATATGATATTCAAACTCAAACAGAAATTCAACTTACATTTGATGGAGAAAAACATATTTTAAATGGACATTTTGATTGGGTTTATGAAGAAGAATTTTCAATAATTGATGGATGGAAATTTTCAGATGATGAAAAATATATTGCATATTGGCAACTTGATGAACGAAATGTTCCATCTTTTCCAATAGTAGATTTAATTCCACTTCATCAAAATGTAAATGAAATGAAATATCCAAAAGCAGGAGATAAAAATTCAATTGTAAAAATTGGTGTTGTAAATTTGGAAACCAAAAAAAATATTTGGATTGATATTCAAGATGCAACAGATAGTTCGCAAGATATTTATATTCCGCGAATAAAATGGACGAAAAGAAAAAACGAACTCTCGTTTCAAAAACTAAATCGTTTGCAAAATAAACTTGAATTATATTTTGCTGATGTTACAACGGGAAAATCAAAATTGATTTTAACTGAAACTTCTTCAACTTGGATTGAAGTTGAAAATGACAATCCACATTTTGTAAAAGATGGTTTTATAATATCGTCAGAAAAAGATGGATTTAATCATTTGTATTTTTATGATATGAATGGAGATTTGCAAAACCAAATCACAAAAGGAAATTTTGATATTCAATCTATTTCTGCAATTGATTCAGAAAATGAAATCATCTATTTTACTGCAGGATATCCAACTCCAATTGAAAAAAATCTTTTTAAAATAAATTTTGATGGAAAAAATTTTCAAAGAATTACAAATGAAACGGGAACTCATATGATCAATTTTTCTCCAAACAAAAAAAAGTTTATTGATTATTATTCAAATGCAAATATGCCAACAAAAGTTTTTTTCTTCAACACAAATGGAGAAAAAATTTTTACTTATGAAGAAAATAATGTACTTGCATTAAACGAGTATAAAATTTCGCAAAAAAAATTTTTCCAATTTAAAACGACTGAAAACATTCAACTAAATGGATGGATGATATATCCACACAATTTTGATGAATCAAAAAAATATCCTGTTTTAGTTTATGTTTATGGAGGTCCAAATTCTCAAACCGTTTTAGATATGTGGGGACGAGAGTTTTGGTGGCATCAACTTTTGGCACAAAAAGGATATTTTATTGTAAGTGTAGATAACCGTGGAACAGGATTTCGTGGAAAAAATTTTAAATCTATTACATATAAAAATCTTGGACACTTTGAGTCACAAGATCAAATTGAAACAGCAAAATATCTTTCTACACTTTCATATATTGACAAATCCAGAATTGGAATTTTTGGATCGAGTTATGGTGGCTATATGGTTTTAAATACTCTTGCAGAAAGTGAGAATATTTTCAAAGTTGGAATTTCAGTTGCCCCTGTTACAAATTGGAAATTTTATGATGCAATTTATACAGAACGATATATGCAAACTCCAAATTTAAATGAAGAAGGATATAAAAAAAGTGCTCCTACTGAAAAAGCAAATATGATAGAAGAAAAATTATTGTTGATTCATGGGAGTGGAGATGACAATGTTCATTTCCAAAATTCTGTAGTTATGATTGATGAAATGATTAAACATAATGCTCAATTTGAAACAATGTTTTATCCAAACCGTCTTCACGGAATTAGTGATAAAAAAGCACGTATTCATCTTTATACAAAGATGACAAATTTTTTACTAAACGAATTATAAACTAAAACCCATATGCCAATTTTTGAATATCAATGTTTGGATTGCAAAAATAATTTTGAAATTTTACACTTGACAAAAGAAAACAAAGAAGAAATTATTTGTCCAAAATGTAACTCACAAAAATATAAAAAACTAATTTCCTCAAGTTTGGTTACTACTAAAAATATTGATAAAACACCTAAAAATACAACACGAACTTCGTGTTGCGGTGGTGGAATGTGTATGCGATAAATGATGAATAAACTCAAAATACTTTTACTTATTTGTGTAATATTGTTTCAAGAAATTTTTTCCGAAGAAAAAAAAATTTCTATAAACCATTTTTATTTTGGAACATTTTCGGAAAATAATTCAAACTTATTTCTTTACAATCTCGGAAGTTTAGGTCAAAATTCTCAAATAAAATTTTTGGGATTTTATGACATCAATTTCAAAACTAATGGAAAAAATTTTTCCACAATAAATATAAATGAGTTGCCAACAGAAAACTTCCATAATATAGAAATGGATTTTTCAACTCAATCGTTTTTGTATGGAATAAATTCAAGTTTTGGAACTGTCAATATCAAAAGTAAAAATACTACAACAAAAACTCCAATCACAAAAATAAAATATATTGAAAGCACTTATGAAACATTTTTGTTTGACGGAATTTTTTCAAAAAACTTTTATGACTCACTCAACTGCGAGATTGGAATAAGACGAAAAACTACAGACGGAAGATATACAAACTCAAATGATGATGAGTGGAATGAAACAGTAAAACTATTTTTCCCAAATACAAATTTTGATATTTCATTTTTGCAAACATATAATAAACAGAAAGTTGGATTATTTGATGGAGTTGATTTTAATAGTTCGCAAAATATTTTTAATCCCAATCTTTCGCAAGTTGTAAATCTAAACGACAAACTTAATTTCACACGATTTGAAATTGATATGTTTGGAAAACTTTTTAAATCAACTTCAAATGAAATGGAATTTACAATTTCAAATTCAAAAATTACTTACGATACAACTAATCACAACAATCATAATGATTATTTTAATTGCGTTTCTTTAACTCAAAATCTAAATTTTGAAAAAACAAATTTTCAACTTGGAGCAAATTTTGAAAATAGAAATATCAATAAAAAAAACACAAATATATTTTCATACTTTGCAAAAAATAAATTTACAATTTTGGAAAATATGAGTTTTTCACTTTATGGGAAAGAAGAATTTGTGTTGAAAAAATCTCATTTCTCTTTTGGTTCAGATGTAAATTTTAAAAACAATTTTCAATTTGGGTTTTCGCAAAGTAATTTCTTTAACTTTGAAAATGAAACTTCAAATAAAGTAAAAAAATATTTTTCATCTCTAAAACTTCAAAATGAGATAACAAATTTTTCTCTCTCTATTTTTAAAATTGATTTTGCAAAAAAAAACTTTTGGG
>SXSO01000012.1 GCA_005792205.1 Bacteroidota bacterium
GAAACAATAAATTTAGAATTAAATACATCAAAAATTTCCAATGCAAATCAATTAAAAATTATTGGTTCAAATAATTTTGAAGAAATTTTGAATTTAGAAAATAAAAATTCTGATGTTCAAATTTCTGAAAGAGAAGAAGTTGGAAATTTTCTTATTAAATCGCAAGAAAAAATTTTATCAACTTATTCAATAAATATAGATACAAAAGAATCGAATTTGATTTCAATTGATGATAAAAAATTACAATCTATTTGTAATTTATATGGATTTGAAAATAAAAATATAATTTTTGAAAATGATTCAGAAAAAATCCAAACCTCAATCATACAATCTCGTTTTGGAAGTGAGTTGTGGAAAGTTTTTCTTGTCATTGCTTTCTGTTTGGCAATTTTAGAGATGCTTGTTTCACGAACGTCAAAAAAAGAAATAAGTGAATAACATTGATTTTAAAAATTCTATTTTACTTGCTCCGATGGAAGGGATAACTGATTTTCCATTTCGGATTATGTGTAAAAAATTTGGAGCTGATGTTGTTTATACTGAATTTGTAAATGTAGAAGGTTTGGTTCGCAATAATCAGAAAACCCATAACAAAATGTTTTTTACTGATGAAGAACGACCTTTTGGAATTCAAATATATGGAGGAAACAAATGTTCGATGGAAAATGCTGCAAAGATTGTTGAAAAATTAAATCCAGATTTGATTGATATAAATTGTGGATGTTGGGTAAAAAATGTTGTTGGTAATGGTTCTGGAGCGGGACTTTTAAAAGATTTAATAAAAATGGAAGCAATAATTTCTTCCACAGTTAAATCAGTAAAAATTCCCGTAACTGTGAAAACTCGTTTAGGATGGGATGAAAATTCAATTAATATTTTAGAAGTCGCAAAGTTGGTTGAAAATGCAGGAGCAAAAGCATTGACAATTCATTGTAGAACTCGTAGTCAAGGACATAATGGCGATGCTGATTATTCATTTATTTCGAAAGTAAAAGAAAGCGTTAAAATTCCAATTATTGTAAATGGAAATATTTTTTCTCAAGAAAAAGCAATTGAAGTTTTTAAAACTACAAACTGTGATGGAGTTATGATTGCTCGCGGAGCAATTGGAAATCCGTGGATATTTCGTAGTATAAAAAATTATTTTGCTACAAAAACTTTCCTTCCACCTCCATCTCTAAAAGAAAAAATAGATATTATGCTAAATCATCTTCAACTTGAAATTGAATACAAAGGAGAAAAAAGAGGGGTGATTGAGTTTAGAAAATATTACAATGGATATTTAAAAAATTTTTCAAACATCGCACAAGTAAGAGCAAAACTTATGCTATATATAAGTGCAAATGAAATTTTTGAATGTATAGAAAATTATTTCAACAATACCATTTTACTTGAAGTTGAAAATCTTTCTCCACTTTCAAAATTGAGTTGAATAAAATAAATTCCACTTTCCAAATTTTTCGGATTAAATTCAATTTCGTAATTCCCACTTTCTAAATATTTATTATCAATTAGAATAGCAATTTCTTTTCCTAAAACATTGTAAATTTTTAATGATACATTTTTCACTGTTGAAAAGTTTTTAGGAATTGAAAATTTTATTTTTGTATTTGGATTAAATGGATTTGGATAATTTTGCAAAAAAATCTCTTTTGGTTTTTCATTTTGTAAAAATTCATTTTCTTTTACAAAAGTTATTCCTCCATTTGTAGTTTTTAAAATCATTCCATCATCACCACAAATCCATCCACTATCTTGATTGATAAAATAAAGTGAATTAAAATTTGCATTTGAAATTTTTGCTCCAACACTCCAATTTAAACCACCGTCAATTGTCCTAAAAAATTTTCCATTGTTACCACAAATAAATCCTATAGATGTATCCAAAAATTGAATTGCATTTATTTTACTACTTGTATTTTGTGGGATATAAATTTCATTCCAAGTTGTTGCATCATTTGTTTTAAAAATTTTTCCGTTTTCACTTCCAACAAAAATAAAATTTGTGTCTAAAACAAAAACAGAAGTAAGATTATTTAAAATTGGAAGAACTGTTTTTTCCCAAGTTTCGCTATTGTTTTTTGTGATGTAAACTGTTCCCGAATCACAAACGACAACAGCAGTTTTAGGTTGTGAAGATTGAATAAAATGAATTTTATTCATATTTAAAGTAGGAGAAAAATTTTGCGAAATAACATCATTCCAAGTTTCTCCTGCATCAGTTGTTCTAAAAATTTTTCCACTATCTCCAACTACAATTCCTGAAAACATATTTGAACTTGAAATTGAATTCAAATTGTTTTGTGTTTGTAAATGTGTTGAAGTCCAAGAATCACCACTTGAAGTTGAACGCAAAACTAAACCTGAATCACCACATGCAAATAATCTCAACGACGGAAAATTTGAATAAGTTATATCATTTATGTTGTTAAAAAATGTTCCAATAAATTGTGTGAAAGAATTTCCACCGTTTATTGTTTTAAGCATAAGTCCCATATTTCCAACTATAATTCCTGTTGTTGAATTTAAAAATTTTATTGAGTTTATATTTTCAGATGTTCCTCTACTTTGGTTTGCCCAATTTAAACCACCATCAGTTGAAATTAAAATTAAACCACTTTTTCCCGTTATCCATCCTTTACTTTGATTTGCAAAAAAGATATTTGTGAGTTTTTGATTTACACCACTATTGATTGAAGTCCAATTAATTCCATCATTTGTAAGTAAAACTTTTCCACTGTCTCCACAAATCCATGCTTTTAGAGAATCAAAAGCATACACATCATATAAGTTTAAATTTGTTGGAGAAATTTGTGATGACCAACTACTTCCCCCATTTGTAGTTTTAAAAATTGTTCCATTGTTTCCAACACACCAACCTCTTTTTTGTGTAGCCATCATAACAGAATAAAGAGAATCAGAAAAACCGCTTGGGGTTTCTTTACCCCAAGATTTACCATTATTTGTTGTTCTCAAAACTCTTTTATAACCAACAGCAATTCCTGATTTAGCATTAAAAAAATCTATTGCAAAAAGTTTTTCTGTAATACCTGAATTTAGAGTTGTCCAACTTGACCCTTGATTTATTGTCTTAATTATTTTCCCACTATCTCCAACAATATAACCAGTATCGCTATCAAAGAAAGAAACTCCATTTAAATTTGTTGAGAGATTAGAATTTACATTTGTCCAACTTGACCCTTGATTTATTGAGCGAATTATTTTTCCGTTATTTCCAACACTCCAAATGTGAGAGGAATTTGAAAAAGTTAAACTATTAAGTTTTACACTTAAATCATTTATTAAAGCATAAGATTGCCAAGCATTTCCTCCATTTAATGTGCGAATTACTGAAGCAAAATCACCACATCCAATAACTTTGTTTTCATCAATTGCCCAAAGTGAATTTAAATTATTTCCTTGCGGATAAGGATTTTGCCAAATCCATTTTTCTTGTGCGAAAGAAAAATTAAAAAAAAATATCGTAAAAATTATATTGAATATTTTCATTGTAACCTCTTTTTTTTAAAAGTTGTTTTTTGAAATTATATTTTTTAATTCATAAACAAATTTTTCATTTTGTTCCATAGTTCCTGTAGAAACTCTCATAGAATTTGATAAACCAAAACCACTCAAAGGTCTTACAATTATTCCTTTTTCTAATAGTTTTTGAAAAATAAAATTCACCTTTTTTTCAGAATCGAAATTTAAGAACGCAAAATTTGCAACGGAATTTACAACATTTAATTTAATTTCTCTTAATGATGAAGTTAAAAATTTTATTCCTTCATGATTTAATTGAATTGTTTTTTCTAAAAACTCTATATCCTTTAAAGCACCAATTCCACTTGCTGAAGCAATAGAACTTGGTTCAAATGGAAGTTTTACTTTTAAAAGATTTTTTATTAATTCATCATGCGCAAAACCATATCCAATTCTAATTCCTGCTAGTCCATATGCTTTTGAAAATGTGCGAAGTGTGATTACATTATCATAGCGATAAAACATAGAGTTTGGATAATTTATATTATTTTGTGCATATTCAAAGTATGCTTCATCTAAAATTATCAAAATATTTTGCGGAACTTTTTTGTAGAAATTGTCAAATTCTTCTTTTGTGAAAAATGTTCCTGTTGGATTATTTGGATTTGCAAGATAAATTATTTTTGTTTTTTCGTTAATTGCATTTGCAATTTTTTCTAAATCGTATTGCCAATTTTTGTAAGGAACATATTTTATTTTTACACCTCTTGTTTGAACTAAAACTCTAAATCCTATAAATGGAAATTCAGTTGTAAGACACTCTTCATCATCGCATAAAAATGTGCGAATGATATTTCCCATAATACTTTCTGAACCGCTTCCAACAATTACATTTTCAAGTTTTACGTTTTCTTTTTCTGCAAGAATTTCTCTGAGTTTTATTCCTCCATCGGGATAAAAATTTATATCGTTTAAAACTTTCTTTGCTTCTTCAATTGCAAGTGGCGAAACTCCAAGTGGATTTTCATTTGATGCAAGTTTAATAACCTCTTTCAATCCAAATTCTTTTTGAACTTCTGAAATTGGTTTTCCTGCTTTGTAAGGTTGTAAAGTTGATATGTAATTAGGAACAAGTGGCACAAAAAATATATTTAAGTTTTTAAAAAAAGAATAATGGATTTAATTCTTTGGTAATTTTTTTTTCATCATAAGTTATTTTTTCTAAAAATAAACCAGATGGGGGAGCAGTAAATTTTGCAATGTCATCAACTTCATTTGATAAAAAATAATTTATTTGAGTTGGTAAAATATTTTCTCTTCCAACTTCCACAAGTGTTCCAACAATTCTTCTTACCATTTTCCATAAAAAATGTGATGCACAAGTTCTAATGAGTATAAAATTATCTGTTTCTTTCATTTCAATTTTTTCAATTAAACACTTTGTGCTTTTACTTTTCTCAAATCGTTTGTCACAGAAAGAAACAAAATTATGCATTCCAACAAACTGTTGAGATGCGGTTTGCATTTTAGAAAAATTCAATTCATCTTTAATCCACCAACAAAATTCTTTTCCAAAAGCAGTTCTTCGTTTTGCAATTTGATAGACATAGATTCTACTTTTTGCATTGTATCTTGCGTGAAATTTTAAATCAACTTTTTCAACATTTAAGATATTTATATCAGAGGGTAATAAATCATTTAATCCAAATTGAATTTTTTGTGGAAGAAAATTTTTTTCCAAAACCAAATGAGCAACTTGTTCAATTGCATGAACTCCACTATCAGTTCTTCCACTTCCAATAAATTCAATTGTATTTCCAAAAAGTTGACTTAAGGCATTTAAAATTTTTCCTTGAATTGTTTTATCAGAATTTTTTTGTTCTTGCCATCCACTGTAACGAGTTCCATTATATTCAATTTTCAATTTATATTTTATCATAACTTATTTTATAATGCAAAGAAATCCTTTAAGATAATTTCCTTCAGGAAAGTTAGTAGAAGTCGTGTGATCAATTGATTGAGAAAGTTGTTGTATAAATTGAACATTTTTTTTTGCATCAAGAGCGGCATCAGCAACAATTTTTTGAAATAATTCTTTTGTCATAAGCCCAGAACAAGAAAATGTAAAAAGAAGTCCATTTTTATTTAATAATTTCATCGCAAGAAGATTGATGTCTTTATATCCTCTACTTCCTTTTTCAATTTGTATTTTTGATTCAATGAATTTTGGTGGATCAAGTATAATGACATCAAAACTTTTTCCCATATCTCTATATTTTCTTAAAACTTGAAACACATCTCCTTCAATGTTTTCAATATTATCACAAGAAAAATTATTTAGCACAAAATTTTTTTCTAATATTTTAATAGCACTTTTTGAACTTTCAATGTTTGTAATTTTTTGTGCATTTCCAAGTTGTGAAAAAAGTGAAAACCCTCCAGTATATGAGAAACAATTCAATACATTTTTTTTATTTACAAATTTTGAAACTAAAAACCTATTTTCTTTTTGATCTAAATATGCCCCTGTTTTATGGCCATTCCAAACATCTACAAAAAATTTTATTCCATTTTCTTCAACTTCAATCAAATCAGTTTCTAATTTTCCAAAGAGAATGTTTTTTTCTTGTTTCAATCCTTCTTTTGTTCTAATTTCTAAATCATTTCTTTCTATAACTACTTTTGGTTCAAAAATATTTATTATTTCATCTATGATTGTTTTTTTGTGGAATTCTGTTCCTGCAAAAAGAAATTGTACAACAAAATTTTTTTCATAAACATCTACAATTAAACCGGGAATAAAATCTGACTCAGCATTTATCATACGAAATGCATTTGAGTTTATTTTTTTATTAAATAAATTTCTGTATTCAAATGCATCTAATATTTTTTTCCTAAAAAACAAATTGTCAATTTTTTCATCTTCAAAACTCCACATTCTAACATTGATTTGTGAATATTTTGAATATCCTCCAACTCCTAAAAACTTTTTTTCTGATGAATAGATTTCTACTGTTTCACCGTTTTCAATATCATCATCAATTTTTAAAATTGCTCCAGAAAAAATCCACGGATGGTGTCTTAATACTGATTTTTCTCTATCGGATTTTAAAATTATTTTTTTCAATTTTCTATTGTTTCAAATTTTCTTTCATCAAAAATTAGTTTTTTAGAAAGTTCTTTTCCAACTTCATCAATTTGATATAATGGCATAATTTTACTTGCATGTACAATTGCCATATCAAGACCTTTTTCAATTGCATAATGTAAGAAAACAGAATTCAAAACATTTCTTGTGTTTTCATTTAATCCAAAAGAAATATTTGAAATTCCTAAACTTGTAGAGCATTTCGGAAATTTTTTTTTGATTAAATAAATTGCCTCAATTGTTTCAATTGCTGATTTACGAAATTCTTCATCACCACTTCCAAGTGTGAAAGTTAGTGTGTCAAAAATTAAATTCTCTTCTTGTAAATTATATTTTTCAACAGCAATATCTCTTATTCGTTTTGCAATTTCAAATTTTTTTTGAAATGTTTTTGCCATTCCATCTTCATCAATTGTTAGTGCAACAACTGATGCTCCATATTTTTTACAAAGCGTTAAAATTTTCCCAACTCTATTTTCACCATCTTCCAAATTGATTGAATTTACAATTGCTTTTCCTCCATAATTTTTTAGAGCAATTTCAATAACATTTACTTCTGTTGAATCGATCATAAGTGGAATAGAAACTTGTGTATTAAATCGTTGCATAATTTCCTTCATATCATTTGCTTCGTCTCTTCCAACATAAGCAACACAAATGTCTAAAATATGTGTACCGCTTTTGATTTGTTCTTTTCCAATTTGAACAATTCCATCGTAATCGTCTTTGAGTAAAAGTTCTCTAAACTTTTTAGAACCGTTTGCATTGCATCTTTCTCCAATTAAAATTGGAGATGGTTCAACTTTAAAAGTTTGTGATGAATAAATTGACGAACAACTTGAAGGGAAAAAATATTTTCTACTTAGAATTTTTTCTTTTATAGTTTTATTTTGACTTACTTCATTTGCAATTTGTACAAGTTTTTCAATATGATTTGGAGTTGTTCCACAACATCCTCCAATTAAATTCACACCAAAGTTGAAAACAAAATGTTTCATCCAATGTTCCATTTCATTTGGTGAAAGTTGATAATGTGCAATTCCTCCAATGTTTTCAGGAATTCCCGCATTTGGCATCACAAAATTTTTTTTAGGTGAATTATTTGATAAATATCTTACACTTTCTTCCATTTCTTTTGGTCCCGTTGCACAGTTAATTCCAAATACATCTACAATATCATATGGTTCAATAGAAGTTAAAGCAGCAGAAATTTCTGTTCCCATAAGCATAGTTCCTATTGATTCAACTGTTACAGAAACAATTACAGGAATTTTTGTTTTTTTTTCTTCAAAATAATTTTGAATTGCAAAAAGAGCTGATTTCGTTTGTAAAATATCTTGACAAGTTTCTACACAAAGTAAATCAACTCCACCTTCAATGAGTCCGCAAACTTGTGTGTAATATGATTTTTGCATTTCATCAAATGAAATATGAAGTAGTGAAGGAAGTTTTGTTGTTGGACCAATTGAACCACAAACAAATCGTTTTTTTTTTTTTTGTAGAAAAACCATTTGCAATTTTTTTTGCAAGTTGAGAAGATTTGAAATTTAATTCATAAGATAAATTTTGTAAATTGTATTCAGAAAGTACAATATTTGTTGCTCCAAATGTATTTGTTTCAATTATATCACAACCAACGGAAAGAAAACTTTCGTGAACTTTTTCAACTGAACTTGGTTTGGAAATTGTAAGATACTCATTACATCCTTCAAATTCTTTTCCTCCAAAATCATCTTCATTTAAGTTTTGATTTTGAAGTGATGTTCCCATTGCTCCATCAAACACAAGGATTTTATTTTGTAAAAGTTCTAAAAACTCACTCATTTGAAATTTTTTTTGTCTTAAATATATTGATAATTGAAGTCAAAATATTTTTTAAATTAAAATAAAAAAATCAATACTTTAATAATTTTTCTAATTCAATTTTTATTTTTTCAACACTTGGAATAACACTTTCCATTAGTTCCACATTGTAAGGAATTGGAATATCAGTTGTTGCAACTCTAACAATTGGAGCATCCAAAAATTGAAAACAATTTTCTAAAATTGTTGCAGAAATTTCTGCACCAAAACCACTTGTAATTTGATCTTCATGTACAATTAAACATTTTACTGTTTTTTTTATGGAAGAAAAAATAGTTTCTTTATCTAATGGAATTATAGTTCTTAAGTCAATGATATCTACATCAGCATTTATGTTTTTTACAGCATCAATTGAGCGATGTAACATTTCTCCCCAAGAAATTATAGTTGCCTCATTTCCACTTCTTACAATTTTTGCTTTCCCAAATTCAATAGTAAAACTTTTGTTAGGAAATAAACTTCTCGCATTTATTGAATCATAGAGAGTTCTATGTTCTAAAAAAAAAGTTGGATTTTCGTTTTGTATTGCACTTCTCAACAATCCACAAGCATCTTCTGCATTTGATGGAAATGCAATTTGCCATCCAAGTGTGTGTGAAAAAATTGATTCTCCTGAAACACTGTGCCACATATCTCCAGTTTTTTTCCCAACACCAACAGGAATTCTAATTATAATTGGAGCAGAAAAATTATTGTTTGTTCTCCATCTTACAGTTCCACAATTATTTATTTGTTCAGTTGCAGTATCTGTGTATTTACGAAATTGAATTTCTGTGATTGGTTTAAGTCCCGTAAATGACATTCCAACTGCTCGTCCAACAATTCCTTCTTCTGAAAGAGAAGTGTCAAATATTCTTTTTTTCCCAAATTTTTTTTGTAAACCTACAGTTGCTCCGTGAACTCCACCTTTCATTCCAACATCTTCTCCAAAGACAAGAATATTTTTATTTTTTTCAAGTTCGATTTCCAATGTTTTTCTAATTGATTCAATCATTGTGACTCTCACATTAGAAAAACTTTCTTCTTTTGGTTCTACAAATTTGTTTTTAGAAAATAAAAACTTTGAAACACTTTCAATTTTTGGTTCTTCTTTAAGTAATGCAATATCCTTAATTTTATTTACTAAATTGAATGTTTCTTTTTTCAATTTATTCCATTCGGATAAAGATAAAATTTTTGGAACTACAAATTTTTTGAGTTTTAAAATTGGGTCATTTTTATTTTCAAATTGTTTTTGTTTTTCTGATTTATAATGTTTCAAATCAGAAAATGAATGTCCTGAAATTCGCACAACTTTTGAATGCAGTAAACATGGACCAAATCCATTTCGTACATATTTTATTGCAGAGGAAATTTTTTCACTTGCATCTTTTGGTTCAGTTCCATCGCATGTCAAAATGTAAAGATTTTTAAATGATTTTAAATTTTTAGAAATATTTCCATCAGGAGTTTGTAATTTATTAGAAGTTGAAATTCCAAAACCATTATCTTCAATTGAAAATAAAATTGGAAGTTTTAAAGTTGTTGCAATATTTAATGCAGACCAAAATCCATTTGTTGCAACCGAAGCATCACCTCCACACACAACAGCGATAGAATTTTTCCACTCATCATTTTTCAAAATATTTTTGTGATATAAAATTGCTTGTGCAGTTCCAACAGCTGTAGTAAATTGAGAACCAACATCTCCTGAACTTGGAATTATGGTTCCCATTTTTTTTTGGGGAAGATTAAATACAACTCCAATATCTCGTCCATTATTGATTGCACAGTTTTTTCCCATTGAACTTAAAAATGATTC
>SXSO01000001.1 GCA_005792205.1 Bacteroidota bacterium
CCAAACAATTTCTTGTCCTGAAATTCCTTTCAGTTGTTCTACAATTTCAATTGGATCAATTCCTGAACGGAGTGCAAGTGAAATCAATCTACTTATTGCCTCTGATTGAGCAGCAGCATTTCCTCCTGCTTTTCCAATTGTTGTGAAAACTTCACAGAGTCCATTTTCATCGCTATTTATAGTGATGTAAAGATTTCCTTCTCCCGTATTTATTCTTTCAGTAATTCCAAAAGTTACAGATGGTCTTTGTCGTGGTTTTCTATTTGTTGAAGGTGGTGGAAGAATTTCGTTTTCAGATTTTGAATTTTTATTAGCAAATTCATCAGTAATCAAAATTCCTTGACGACTTCCTTCACGATAAACTGTAATTCCTTTTAGTCCTTCTTTATATGCTTTAATATAAATATCAGAAACAGTTTCAACAGTTGTTTCTTCGGGCAAATTTACAGTTGAAGAAATACTGCTATCTACATATTTTTGAATCACACCTTGCATTTTAACTCTAAAATATGGATCTATTTTATGAGATGTAACAACATATTCTGGAAGATTTTCATCTGTTTCAAAAAGTTTTTTTACAAGTGGATGATAAACTTTGTAATCGCTAAATGTATGACCGTCATAATTTTTTACTTTTCTTACATAACTTGTGCTAAAAATTGGTTCAACTCCCGAACTTGTTTGAGCAACAATTGAACCAGTTCCAACTGGAGGAACAGTGATTAAAGTTCCATTTCTAATTCCGTGTTTTTGAATTTGTTTTTTAATTTCATCGGGAAGTGATTGTACAAATTTACTTTTTGAATATCCCTCCCAATCAAAAAGCGAAAATGAACCTTTCTCCTTTGCAATTTCAACTGATGTTAAATATGATTCGTTGCGAATTATTTTCATAACTTTTTCGGTTATGTTCAATGCTTCGTTTGAATCATATTTAATTTTCATTTTCACAAACATATCTGCAAGTCCAGTAATTCCAATTCCAACTCTTCTATCTGATTCAACTGATTTTTTAATTTTATCAAAAGCATGATTATTTATATTGTAATCAATTACATTATCCATAAAACGAGTTGCAACTTGTGTAGTTTTTTTGAGTTCTTCAAATTGAAAATTCCCATCTTTATCCACAAATTGAGAAAGATTTATATTTCCCAAATTGCATGCAGTATATGCTGCAAGTGGTTGTTCTCCACAAGGATTTGTACTTGAAAGTGGATTTGCATATTCTACATTGTGGTATTCTTTCATTGTATCCCAAAATAAAATTCCGGGTTCAGCAGATGAGTGAGCATTTGTAATTATTTTCATCCAAAGATCTTTTGCGTTTACTGTTTTGTAAACTTTTTCATTGAACACTAAATCAAATTGCTCATTATTTAAAACAGCATTCATAAACTTGTGTGTAATAAGAACACTTATATTTGCGTGTGCAACTTTCAAACGAAGAGGATCATTTTTTATTGTAATAAAATCTTCAATATCAGGATGATCAACGCGAAGTGTGAGCATCAAAGCACCCCTTCTTCCTGCTTGCGAAACTGTGTTTGTGCTTTCAGAAAAAAGATTCATAAATGCAGTTGCTCCGGGAGATCTATCTATTGTAGCATTTACTTGTGCTCCTCTTGGACGAAGAATTGATAAATCAGTTCCAACTCCACCTCCAGTTCTATAGACCATTGCTGCTTCTACTATTGAACGATAAATTCCTTCAAGTGAATCAGTTTCAATTGGAATGACATAACAATTTGAAAGAGTTGGTTTTCGTTTTGCTTCATCTCTTCCAGCTCCGTGCATGATGCGACCTCCGGGAATAAATTTGAAGTCAAAAAGAATTTCCAAAAATTTTGTTTTCCAATAATTGCTTTCGGTTTCAACTGATGCGATTGATTTTGCAATTCTTTCCCACATTTGCATTGGACCTTTTTCATGTGGAGCAAGATATTTATTTTTTAAAACGTCAATTGCTAAATCGTTATCTTCATAATAATCTTCCGTGTTTAGTGCTTTTTCTGTTATGTTTTGATCTAAATGTGCTACAAGATTTTCATCAAGGGTGAGTGGAATAAATTTATTCTCCTTTATTTCTGCGTTAAAAAGAGATGTAGTATGTAAACTTTTGGACATTTTTTTGTAATTGATTTGAACGTATTAATGATAAAAATAGAAAGTAATTTTAAAAAAACTCTTGCAAATATAAAATTTCTAAATAAGAAACAAACATAAATTTGACTAAAATGTTATTATTTTTTTTTAAGAAAAATAACCATCTTAAACAGCATAACTATAACACATAAATTTTTAGTAAATTCACACAAAAAAAATATGTCGCTTGTTATAGATAATTTTTCTACAATTGTAGAAATGTTTGATAAATTATTTCAAAAGTATAAGGGAAATTCGCGTCCATTTTTGAAAAATAAAATTAGTGGAAAGTGGATTTCATATACATTTGACAATATCAAAACAAGTGTTGAAGAATTTGCTTGTGGATTATCCATAATGAATGTGAAACGAAAAGATAGAGTTGCAATTATTTCAGAGAATCGTCCCGAATGGGTTATAAGTGATTTGGCAATTGCATCACTTGGAGCAATTTCAGTTCCGCTTTATACAACTTTGACTTCACATCAAATTGAAGAAATTTTTTTAAACGCAGAAGTTTCAGTTGCAATTGTTTCTAATTCAATTCAATTGAAAAAACTTCTTCCACTTTTTGAAAGAGTTCCATCACTTCACACAGTGATTATTTATTCCAACGGAAGTTTAGAAAATAGCAAAAATATTTTTTCATTTGAACAAATTTTGGAGATAGGAAAAAATAATTCCAATCAAAAAAAAATTAGCGAACTTTCTTCTGAAATAAAATCACAAGATGTTTTAACAATCATCTACACTTCGGGAACAACAGGAGTTCCAAAAGGAGTTGTTCTTACACATCACAATTTAGTATCAAACATAAAATCTACAGCACAAGTTCTTCCAATGGATGAGTCGGATACTTTTTTATCATTTCTTCCACTTTGTCATTCATTTGAAAGAATGGGAGGATATTATACAGCATCATCTTGTGGAGGCACAATTGCTTATGCTGAAAGTGTGGAAACAGTTCGTGAAAATTTAAAAGAAATTTTTCCAACCGTAGTTGCAGGAGTTCCAAGATTTTATGAAAAAATTCAAAATAGAATTTTAAAAAATGTGTTGTCTTCATCTAAATTGAAACAAAAACTTTTTTGGAAAGCAATTGAAACAGGGAAAAAATTTTCTCTTGCAAAAAGAAAAGGAAATATTTCTTTAAAACTAAAAACACAATATAAATTTTTTGATAAACTTGTTTTTGAAAAAATAAAAGCTGTTACGGGAAAAAAAATAAAATACTTTGTTTCAGGAGGAGGACCACTATCAAAAGAGACTGGAGATTTTTTTGAAGCAATTGGTTTAACTATTATAGAAGGTTATGGTTTAACTGAAACATCTCCTGTACTTACTGTAAATAGATTGAACAATTACAAATATGGAACAGTTGGGATGCCAATTCCAGATGTAAAAATAAAAATTGCAGATGATGGAGAGATACTTGCTTTTGGGCCAAATATTATGAAGTGTTATTGGAATAATGAAATTGATACAAATGAAGTTATAGATAAAGAAGGATGGTTTCATACGGGAGATATTGGGGAATTTGATGAGAATGGATTTTTGAAAATTACAGATAGAAAGAAAAATATTTTTGTTTCTTCGGGAGGGAAAAATATAGCTCCGCAACCAATTGAAAATTTATTTTTGCAAAGTGAAATAATTGATCAATGTCTTTTAATTGGAGATGCTCGTGATTATTTAATTGCTCTTATTGTTCCTGATTTTGAAACATTGAAATTGAAAGTTGAACAAGTTAAACTGAAATTTCAAAGTATAAAAGAAATGGTTTCAAGTGAAAAAGTTAAAGCCATTTTTAAAGATGAAATTGATTTGTTTCAAAAAAAATTGGCAAAGTATGAACGAGTGAGGAAATTTATTTTACTTGGAAATCCATTCAGTGTTGAAGATGGTGACTTAACTCCAACTATGAAAATCAAACGGAAAGTTGTGGAAATAAAGTACAAAAATGAAATTGAAAAAATTTATAACGAACGAGAAAATATGGCTTGAAAAAAGTTAAAAAAAAATTTTATTTTTTCTTGGTAGTTAAGAAAAAAGTTTTTATATTCATCAAAACTTTTTGTAAATAAATTTTAATTTTTAAAAAATGAAGTTTGAAAATATCGGAAGAAAACACAGCAAAGTGCTGTAATTATTATATTAATTAACTATATAACCAATAAATAACCATGAATAGATTACTACTAATAATCGCGGTTGTAATTTTTACAACAGCAAACTTATTTGCACAATTACAAGGTGGAAGTGTTTATCCAATCAATGGAACACAAGCACCACCTACATCTTTTGGAACACTAAAAGATGCACTCAATTATTTGACAACAACTGGTGTTACGGGAAGTGGTCAAGTAATTTTAGAATTTCAAACGGGTTATGCAAGTCCCGCAAATGATTCGGGAACAGTAGGTGTAATTCCCGGAGTAAGTGCTACACTTGGAGTTACAATTCGTCCGGGAGCGGGAATGAGTGTAACAACTTCCAGTGTTGGAGGTACGTCAATTCCTTGGGCAATTCGGATGAGAGGAACTTCTTATTTAACTCTTGACGGAAGAGCAGGAGGAGAAGGTACAACTCAAGCATGGACAATTAAATGTACAGGAGCGAATGGGCAATCTGCTGTTCGTATGGATAATGCAGGTGGTTCTATGGTTGGAAATTCCATTAAGTTTTGCATACTTGAAGGAGAAGCAGCTAATACAACTTCAGCAATTCTTGCTGTAATAGGAAATACTACTAATCTATTTAAAGATAATGTTTTTGAAGGAAATGTAATAAGAAGTGGTGCAACAATTCGTGGTTATGGTATAACGGTGTCTACGGCTAGTAATGTTCTAAATACAGGAAATAAAATTTTAAAAAATGAAATTTATAATTTTTCTGGTCGTGGAGTAAATATAACAGGAGGATTTCCGGGATTAGAATTTTCATATAATAAAATTTATCAAGCAAATAGTGCCATTACAATAACATCAATATTGTATGGTGTATATTTTTCTACAACGGCTTCACCAGGAACAGTGATAAATGCAAATTCTATTTATGGTTTGACAGGAACTGCTCCAACGGAAGTTACAGGAATGTTTTTTTACAATCAAGCAACATCCGGAACACCAGTTTTAGTTTCAAACAATATGGTAAATCTTGACCCATCAGTTACAACTGCTTCTGTCTATGGAATTAGAGAGAATGCTGCAACTGGAGCGTTGTTTAATATTTATCACAATAGTGTAAGAATTGGAGGAAGTGTTGCAAGTGG
>SXSO01000013.1 GCA_005792205.1 Bacteroidota bacterium
CAAGTAAAAAAACTTTATCTCGGCGAAAATTTTAAACTTAGATAGATGTTAAAAAAATTTTTTGCTTATATTTTTAAACTTTTTACATAATTATTCATGCCATCATTTGATATTTCTAAACTTAAAATTTCCCAAGAACAACGACATTCATACGCAAACCAAAATAGTTCTAAAAAAAAATTACTTATCTCAATTTCAACAATAGTTGCACTTGTAATTCTATTTTTTATTTTTTCAAACTCTGAAATTGAAGTTGAAACAGTTCCTGTTTCTCAAATTTCTTCTACACAATCTCATTCCCTACTTTCTGCAAGTGGATATGTAATTGCTGAACGAAAAGCAGCAATCGCATCAAAAGCTACAGGAAGATTGATTCAATTAAATGTGGAAGAAGGAGATGTTGTAAAAAAAAATGAAGTGATTGGAAGATTAGAATTCACAGATGTAGAAGCATATTTAAATCAAGGAAAATCTCAACAAAAAGCAGCAATTGCTCAATTAAATCAAGCAGAAATCGAACTAAAAAGAATTGAAAAAATTTTTGAGAGAACAAAAAAACTTTATAAATCCAATTTGATTTCAAGTGAAGAATTTGAAACCATAGAAGGACAATTTAATAATGCAAATGCAAATGTAAATCTTGCAAACGCAAATGTGGAATCAGCAAATGCAAATGCAAATGTTTTGGAAACACAATTGGAAAATACTTTTATTCGTGCTCCATTTGATGGAACTGTTTTAAATAAAAATGCTGAAGTTGGAGAAATTGTTGCTCCAATGGCTGCATCTTTAAATTCAAAAAGTGCTGTTGTGACAATTGCTGATATGAGTTCAATTGAAGTTGAAGCAGATGTTTCAGAATCCAATATTGGTAAAGTTAAAGTTGGACTTCCGTGTGAAATTACTTTAGATGCAATTCCTGATTTTAAATACAATGGTTATGTGCATAAAATTGTTCCAACTGCTGATAGATCAAAAGCAACTGTATTGACAAAAATTCGTTTTGAAACATATGATAACAGAGTTCTTCCTGAAATGAGTGCAAAAATTTCTTTTCTTGATACAATAAATCAAAACCAAACTTCACAAGAATCTTATACTACAATTCCACAAAATGCCGTTTTAAAAATTGATGGAAAAGATATTGTATATACTGTAAAAAATGGAATTGCAAATTCTTGTGAAATTGTATTGGGAAAAAATTTAGGAACATATTATGAAGTAATCAGTGGAGTAAATATTGGAGATGAAATAATAGTTTCGCCAAGTGAAAAAATAAAAAATGGAAGTAAAATAAAAATTAAACAGTTATAATTTATGAACGCAAATTCAGATAATCTAATTCAACAATCACAAAATGTTGAAAACGTGGAATCAAATAACACAATTGTTTCAATTCAATCTCTTTCCAAATCATATTGGAGAGAAAAATTTGAAATTCCCGTTTTAAAAAATATTTCTTTTGATATTCCAAAAGGAGAATTTCTCGCACTTATGGGACCAAGTGGTTCAGGAAAAACTACTCTCTTAAATTTAATTGCAGGAATAGATAAACCAAGTGATGGTAAAATTTTTGTGAATAATGTGGATATTTCTTTGATGGGTGAATCACAACTTGCAAATTGGAGAACTAATTGTATTGGATTTATTTTTCAATTTTACAATTTGATTCCCGTTTTAAATGCATATGAAAACGTAGAACTTCCACTTTTACTTACAAAACTTTCAAAAAAAGAAAGAAGAGAACGAGTGGAATTGGTTTTAAATATAGTTGGACTTTCAGATAGAATGGATCATTCTCCAAAACAACTTTCAGGAGGACAACAACAACGAGTTGCAATTGCAAGAGCAATTGTAACAGATCCTCTTCTAATTGTTGCTGATGAACCAACAGGAGATTTGGACAAACATTCTGCTGAAGAAATTATGTTGTTACTTCAAGAATTAAATGCTGAATTAAATAAAACAATTATAATGGTAACTCATGATCCAAGAGCTGCAGAAAAAGCACACTCAATTCGCCACTTTGACAAAGGAGAACTTTCATAATGAAAATTTTAAAATTGGTTTTAAAGAATTTTAAACGACACAAATTGAGGTTATTTTTGACAATTGGTGGAATTGGAATTACTGTTATGGCATTTACTTTGTTGAGAACTGTGCTTTATGCGTGGTATGCAGGAGCTGATGTTGCTGCTGCTGATAGAGTAATAACACGACATGCAGTTTCTTTTATATTTCCACTTCCTGTTGCCTACAAACACCAAATCGCAAATATAAAAGGTGTAAAAAAAGTAACATATGCAACTTGGTTTCAAGGAATCTACAAAGATAAAAACCAATTTTTTCCACGAATGGCAATAGAACCAGAAACTTTTTTTGATGTGTATCATGAGTATAAAGTTAAAGAAAAAAAACATCTTCAAGATTTAATTACAAAAAGAAATGGATGTATCGTTGGTGTAAAAATTGCAAAAGAATATAATTTAAAAATTGGAGATATAATGGTTGTAGATGGAGATATTTATCCCGGAACTTGGCAATTTGAAGTTGTCGGATTTTATAGCGGTGAAGGAAATAAAAAAATTGATGAAACATGGATGGTTTTCAATTGGAATTATCTCAATGAATCTTTAAAACTACAAAATTCTAACTCTGCAAACCATATTGGATGGTATGTTTTCAAAATTGACGATATCAAAAAGACAGCAGAAATTTCAAATAATGTAGACAACCTTTTTAAAAATTCATTCGCTCCAACTAAAACTGAAACCGAACAAGCATTCAATCAAAGTTTTATATCAATGTCAGAATCAATTATTGCGGCATTAGAATTTATTTCTTTCGTGATTATTGGAATACTTACTCTTGTACTTGCAAACACAATGGTTATGTCATCAAGAGAACGAATCAAAGAATATGCTGTAATGAAAACAATTGGATTTACGGCAAAAAATATAGTTACTCTAATAATTGGTGAATCAATTTTTATATCACTCATTGGAGGAATTATTGGAACACTTATTTCATTTCCAATTGTTGAAGGAATTGCAGAAGCATTGTCTAGATTTTTTCCAATTTTTATTATACAACCATCAACACTTATTATTTCTGTGGTATTTATAATTTTTGCAGGAATTGTTTCTTCTATAGTTCCTGTAATGCATGCAACAAAAATGAGTATTGTAGATGGATTGAGACATATAGGGTAACTTAATTTCAATCAATTAAATCAATGAAAAAACTTTATGTTAATTCCAATCAATTATACAATTAGAAGTTTACTCTCAAGAAAACTTACAACATTTCTTACAGTGTTTGGAATTTCACTTGTTGTATTTGTCTTTGCAGCATCACTAATGCTTTCGTATGGAATTGAAAAAGCAATGACTGATACTGGAAGTGAAAATAATGTAATTCTAACACGAAAAGCGTCACAAGGAGAACTTGCAAGTCAAATTTCAAGAGATGCTTTAAATGAAATTGCAAACTTTCCTGAAATCGAAAAATCAAAAGATGGAACTCCGTTTTTTACAATGGAACTTTATACACTTATCAATCTCTATAAAAAAGCAACCAACAGTATGGGTAATGTAACTATTCGTGGAGTTGCAGAAAAATCATTTGAACTTCGTCCACAAGTTAAATTGATAAAAGGAAGAAAATTTTCATACGGAAAAAATGAAATAATAGTTGGTTCAAATATAGAAGAAAGATTTAAAAGTTGTAAAATCGGAAGTGTGATAAAATTTGCAAATACAAATTGGACTATCGTTGGAATTTTTTCAACTGATGGAAGTGGTTTTGATTCAGAAATTTGGGGAGATGTAAATCTATTTATGACATTATTCAATAGAGGCACAATATATTCTTCAATGACTTTTAAAACAAATCCAAAAAATTTTGAAATCGTAAAACAAAAAATTGCAAAAGATAAACGACTAAATTATATAGAACCAAAAATTGAAAAACATTTTTACAAAGAGCAATCTGAAATGATGTCGAGTTTTATTTCTGTTTTGGGAACAAGCATTACAATTATTTTTAGTATTGGAGCAGTGATTGGAGCAATAATCACTATGTATTCAAGCATTGCAAATAGAGTTGTGGAAATTGGAACTTTGCGAGCATTAGGATTTAAGAGAAGAAGTATTTTAATTGCATTTCTATTTGAGTGTATGTTAATCTCTTTTATTGGATGTTTTATTGGAATTTTTGCTGCTTCATTTTTACAAGTTATTACAATTTCAACCACAAATTTTGGGACATTTTCAGAACTTGCATTTAGTTTTGAACTCACACTTGATGTAATTAAATATAGTATTATTTTTTCTGTGATTATGGGATTTATTGGTGGTGTATTTCCCGCAGTTCGTGCATCATTTTTAAGCATAATAAATGCATTGAGAATGGATGTTTAATTTCTATTTTTTTTAGTAACTTTGTCAAATTTTTTTTAAACCTATGTTAAAAGCACAAAAGAAAATAAAGATTAATTCAAAAGAAATTAGACATGATGAACTCTTAACTCTATTTGAAAAAGTTTCTGTTTGGTATTATGACAATGCACAAAAAGTAAATATTGCTGCAATTGTTTTACTTGTCGCAATAGCGGGAACAATTTTTTATATATACAATGTTCGCTCAAACAATGAAATTGCTTCAAAGGAATTTGGAAAAATTTTTTCGTATTACGATAAAGGAGATTACAAAATTGCAATTGATGGAATAAAAGACAAAAAAATAAACGGATTAAAACAAATCGCAGAAGAATATGATGGAACTGATGCTGGAGAAATTGCTGAATTTTATTTAGCAAACTCATATCTTGTAGATGAAAAATATAGTGAAGCAAAAAAACATTTTGAAAACTGTAATACTTCAAATAGCTTGTTAAAATCTGCAACTTTGTCAGGAATTGCACAATGCTATGAATCTGAAAAAAATTATTTAGAAGCAGCAAAAAATTTTGAACAAGCAGCAACTTACACCAAAGAAAATTACTTGAATGCAGAATATCTTTTTCATTCTGCAATGAATTTTGCAAATGCAGGCGAAAAGGAAAAAGGAATTGAAATTTTAAAACGAATTAGAATTGATTTCCCAAAGTCGGAAATTTCTCGCGACATAGATAGATACATAGCAGAAATTTCATATTAAACTTGTCAATAATAGATGCAATTTTACTTGGAATTGTTCAAGGAATAACAGAATTTATTCCAGTAAGTAGTTCTGCACATTTGACAATTGTTGGAAATTTTTTAAATTTAATTGACAGTAAAAATCCTAAAGAATGGACTGCAATTATTGCAATACTTCAACTTGGAACAATTATAGCAGTCATAATTTATTTTTACAAAATACTTTTTAAAATTACAAAATCATTTTGTATAGAAAATTTTTTAAACAAAAAAAAAATTAGATTACAATCTCTTGAATCAAAACTTGGATGGTATATCATTTTGGGAAGTTTGCCAATTGTAGTTTTCGGAATATTATTAAAAGAAATAGTTGAAGGAAGTTTAACAAAAAATATTTTTTTTATTTCTTTTAATTTAATTTTTTTTGCAATTGTATTATTTGTTGCAGAAAAAATTTCAAAACAAAAAAGAAATTTAAATGAGATAAACTTTTTTGATGCTATTGGAATTGGGTTTGCACAAATTTTTGCTTTATTTCCTGGAGCATCTCGTTCAGGAGTTACAATTTCAGCAGGACTTTTTTCTGGACTTAAACGAGAAGTTGCCGCTGAATTTTCATTTTTAATATCAATTCCTGCAATTGTTGGAAGTGGAATTTTTGAACTTAAAACTGCTTTTCAAGAAATTCAAACAATTGGAATTGAAATTATTATTGGAACTTTTGTATCAACTGTTGTTGGATATTTTGCAATTTATTTTTTATTACATTTTTTAAAAAAACACTCAAATAAAGTTTTTATCTATTATAGAATTGCTTTTGGAATTTTTTTAATATTATTTTTTATCAATTAAATATCAACAAATCATGACAAACTTAACTCGATTATTTTTATTAGTAACTTGCATTTTTGCATTTACTTTTTCTCA
>SXSO01000003.1 GCA_005792205.1 Bacteroidota bacterium
AATTTTATATTTTTTTACTTTTATTTTTTCAATTTCTAAAAAAGAAAGTGAAAGAATTTTTTTCAAATGCTCTTCTAAAAAATATTTTGCGTCTATAATTTTACCTAAATTATCCCAACTTGAATAATAAGAATTATTTTTTTCAACTTCATTAAAAAAAAAATTCAATCTCATCTTTGTTTAAAAACATTCCTCTGTTAGAAATAAATTTTAATCCATTCCATTCAATTGGATTATGACTTGCTGTAAGCGATATACCTCCATCAAGCGAAAAATTTTTTACTGCAAATAAAATTGTTGGAGTTGGAGAAATTCCAATATCAAAAACTTCACTCCCACAAAGTAATAATGTGGATTTTACAATTTCAATAAAAGATTTTCCTGAATTTCTTCCATCATAACCAATAGCAATTTTTTTCCCTTTTAAAATTTTTGTAAATATTGAAACATACTTAACAACAATTTCTGGAGTAAAAGTTTTTCCAATAATTCCCCTTACTCCAGAAACACTTCTCATTAATGACATAAAAAAATTATTTTGAACTTAAGTTTTTGATTTCCTCTTTGAGACGAGCAATTTCACTTTGTGCTTTGCTAAAATTCTGATTTGAAATTCTCAATCTTTCTCCTATAATTTCAGCAAGTTTTAAAACTATTTTTAATCCCGCTTGTGGATTTTTTTCAATCAACTTAAATAAATCTGGTCTAAAAAAACCAATCAATTGACACTCACTTGCAGCAACTGCAGATGCAGAACGTGGAGATTCGTCAAGTAAAGCAAGCTCTCCAAAAAATGCACCTTCACCTAATCTAACAAGTTCTTTTTCACCTTCTTCAAGTTTAATTGAAACCTCACCTTCTTCAAGAATATACATTCCAAGTCCCGGATCACCTTGTAAAAAAATATATTCACCTTTTGTGTAACTTCTTCTATGCACAATAAAAACTAAATTCCGAAATTCTTTTTTATTGAGTGTAGAAAATATTGGGGTATTTTTCAAAACGGTTTCAACTTTGCGAATGTTTTTTTCTTTCTTTGAAAATACATTTCCCCAAACGCTATCTATAAATTTTGAAGACATATTAAAAAATTTTACACAATATAAAAATTGATACAAAATTCAACAATAGTTTTTGGTATATTTTTAAAAATTTTCAAAATAGAGATTAATACTAAAATGCAAATTTTTAACAAGCAAAATACCATAAATGCTATAAAAAGCACATATATTTTTTCTTCTCTCTCAAATGAAGATTTATCAAAAATAGCAGAAATTGGAAAAATAAAATTTTTTGCAAAGAACGAACCAATTGTAAAAGAAGGCGAAAGTGGAAACTCTATGTTTATAATTTCTTCAGGAAAAGTAAAAGTAGTTCGCATAGATGAACAAGATAATGAAGTTATATTTTCTCTATTATATAAAGGTGATGCGTTTGGAGAACTTTCTCTTATAGATGGATTAAGTCGTTCAGCAAGTTGCATTGCTATGGAAGATACATCAGTATTCATTTTACTTCGTGATAATTTTTTAAACATAATACAAAATAACTACAACTTTACAATTGACTTATTATCTTCATTATCTCAAAAACTTCGCAAAGCAGATTTTATAATTAAAAACCTTTCTACTAAAAGCGCAGAAAAAAAAGTTCACAACATGTTATGTATGTTTATAGAAGACATTGGAATAGTTTATCAAAAAAAAATCCGTCTTAACGATTTACCTATGTTTGGAGATATCGCAAATATGGCGGGAATTGCAAGAGAAACTTTTTCTCGTGTGCTTCACCAAATGGAAAAAGATGGACTCATCTCAATTATTGGAAGAACAATTACAATTGAAAACTACGATAAATTTATAAATGAAACCAAATTGTAAAAAAATAGATTTACACACTCACACAAACTATTCTGATGGAAAATTTTCTCCAACTGATTTGTTATTTCAAGCAAAAAATGTTGGAATAAATGTTTTAAGCATTACTGATCACGATAGTATTGATGGAATTGAAGAAGCAATTGATGTTGGAAATAAAATTGAAATTGAAATTATTCCAGGAATTGAATTAAGCGGAACGATTTATGATAAAGAAATTCACATACTTTCTTACTTCATTGATTTTAACTGTTCAGAACTTAAAATATTTCTGAAAAATAATTTGGAAACACGATTTGAAAGAGCCATTAAAATCATAGAAAAATTAAATGAAATAAAAATCCCAATTTCAATTGAAATGGTTTTAAACGAATCTAAAGGAAAAAATATTTGTAGAACTCATATTGCAAACGCAATGTTAAAAAATGGCTTTATAAAAAACTATCATGAAGCATTTCTCAAATATATTGGTGAAAATAAAATTGCTTGTATAATAAAAGAAACAAAACCACTTAAAGAAATTATTTCATTTATAAAATCAATTGGTGGAATTGTTTTTCTTGCTCATCCAGGAAAAAATTTGGCTGATGAAACTATATCATATTGTATCAATTCGGGAATTGATGGAATTGAAGTTTATCATCCATCTCACAAACTTGAAACGAACAAACACTATCAAAACATTGCAAAAAAACATTCGTTACTTGAATGTGGTGGTTCAGATTTTCATGGCAAAATCCCTTCTGAACATTTTGGAAAAGTTTTACTTCCAGAAGAAAAATTTGATGCAATTAAAAATCATTTAAATCAAACTCAAAAAATTTTAAACTAAAAATTATGTTCAATAAAATTCACGGAAATTTATCTTCCAAAAATTTAAAAATTGGAATTGTTGTAAGTAAATTCAATTTCATAATAACAGAAAAATTGTTAAGTGGTGCTATTGATTGTTTTTTGCGAAACGATGGAGAAGAAAAAAATTTAACTGTTGCATTTTGTCCCGGAGCATTGGAAATTGCTCCAACATCAAAAAAACTTAAAGCTAATTTAAAACTTGATGCAATTGTTTGTCTTGGATGTGTTGTAAAAGGAGAAACTCTTCATTTTGATTATGTTGCAAGCGAAAGTGCAAAAGCCGTTTCAAATTTAGCAAATGAAGAAAATGCAATTCCTGTTATATATGGAATTTTAACAACTGAAACAATGGAACAAGCATTTGATAGATGTGGTGGAAAAAATGGAAACAAAGGATATGACGCAATGCAAAGTGCAATTGAAATGGTAAATTTGTTTAGTTCAATTTCGCGAAAAAAATAATTGTGAAAATATATTTTATTTTTTTTCTGAATTTACTATTCACAATAAATTCATTTTCACTTTCAGAAAATTGGGAAGTTTACACTTCTAAAAAAGAGATAACTAAAACTACGTTTCTTAACAATGTTGTTTGGTGTGCTTCAAAAGGAGGAGTTTTTTCTTTTTCAATTTCTGATTCTTCTTCAAAAAATTTTGAAACAACAAATGGACTTCTATCAATAAATACAACTTCTATTGCAAGTTCAACTAACCAATTATTTTTTGGTTCAAATGATGGAGTTATTCAAATTTTTGATACTAAAAAAAATAATTGGTTCTATGATGACAACATTAAAAAATCAGATGAAATTGTAAAACAAATTCAAAATTTACAAGTTTATGGAGATACACTTTTTATTTCAACACAGTTTGGTGTAAGTGTTTTTTCAATTTCTAAAAAAACCTTTTTTGACACATATAAAAAATTTGGAGACGGAACAAATCAAATTGTTGGAGAAGTAAGTTCTATTTCTCTTTTTCAAAACAAAATTTATTTAGCAACAAACAATGGAATTGCTTATGCAAATAAAAATAGCGTAAACTTGATGTCTCCAAATGAATGGAAAATTTTCAAAACTCAAAATGGACTTCCTTCAAATAAAATTTTTAGAATAGAAAATCTAAACGATACTTTATTTGCTTTCACAAATAGTGGAATTGCATTTCTTAACGATTCAACTTTTATCCCAATTTCAAATATATCTTGTTTGGATATTGTAAAAACTCAAACTGATATTTATGCAATAACTTCTCAATCTTTGTATAAAATAAATTCTACAAATTCAATTCAAGAAATAAAAAATTTTTCTAACAATTTAACATCTCTTGCTATTGAAAATAATATGATTGCAATTGGCACAAGCGAAAATGGAATTTTATATGAGAAAGAAAATGAATGGAATTTTTTTTTCCCAAATGGTCCTTCTACAAATCATTTTTTCAATTTAAAAATTGATAACAATTCAAATCTTTGGAGTGCTACAACTTATGATTACACCAGTGAAGGATTTCTAAATTTCGATGGATTAAATTGGAAAAATTTTAACTATACACCAAATATTGCTTCAAATAAAATTGGAATTGGAAAAACTAATAATGCATTTTTAATTTCTTGGGGAAAAGGTTTTTCAATTGTAAATCAAAATGGAGAGTTACAAAAAATTTTTAGTGATACAAATGGACTTCCAAAAACAATGAATCACCAAACAAACTGTGAAGAGTTTAACGGAAATCCATTTTCAATTCCAATTGGTGTTGTGGAAGATAATTTTGATACAATTTGGGTTGCAAGCAGAACTCCAAAAAGTGGAAAAAAAATTTTAGTTGGAATTTTCAACAACGAAATTGTAAGAGAAATAAATTTTCTTGATTCAAACTGTCATAAGTTCACTGATATTTCAATGGAC
>SXSO01000113.1 GCA_005792205.1 Bacteroidota bacterium
GCATCTTGGACAACCAACATATACTCTTTCAGGAGGCGAATCGCAACGACTTAAACTTGCTTCATTTCTACAAAAAAATGATGAGAAAAAACATACACTTTTTATTTTTGATGAACCAACAAATGGACTTCATTTTCATGATATAAAACCACTGTTAAATTGTTTTACAAAATTACTCAAACAAAATAATTCTTTAATAGTGATAGAACATAATTTGGATGTAATAAAATGTGCTGATTGGTTAATTGATTTAGGGCCAGATTCTGGAATTGATGGAGGAAAAATTGTTGCAGAAGGAACACCAGAAGAAATCGCTCAAAATAAAAATTCGGTTACGGGAAAATTTTTATTGAAAGAATTATAGTTAAAAAAATTTTCCAAATGAAAATACAATTGCAAACCTATCAAATTTATTTCTTGTTTTTATTTCTCCATTTTCATATTTCATACTCTCTAACTTTTTTCCAGTTTTTGTAAAGGTATAGTTCAAAGAAACTTTTATTACTTCATTTTCAAAATTTCCAATGTATGTTCCAAATTTAATTTCTCCACTAAAACCAAAATATGATTTTCCATTTTTTAGAGAAGAAAAAAATTCATCTTGTGCGGGTGATGAAAAAATCATTGATGGTCCTAATAAACCAGATACAAATGGTCTAAAATTTTCTTCAATTTCATCAACAAACAATCTTTGTTCATAACCAAACAAAAATGGAAATGATAAAAATCTATTGATTTTATTTGGCGTATAAACATTTCCATAATCATCATAAACAGTAATTTCATTATCATCTGTTATATTAGAAATTGAAAATTCAGTATTTAAAGAACCTATTTCACTTATTGGTTTTGAAAAAAATATTCCAATTCCAAATCCATTTGTAGAAACAATAACATCTCCAAACAACGAATTTTTATTTACAATATCACCAACTTTATCACGAGTTTGATATTGAGTTGTTTGTGAGTAAGTTTTTCCAAAAAATAGAAATAAAAGAGAAAACTTAACTATACTTTTCATATCCATAATTGTGTTTCAAAATTTTTTATTTGTTCTATATTCTTTGGAAGATAACCTTCACATCTTGTTTTTGGTGAAAAAATTTTTCCGGGATTTAAAATATCATTTTTATCCAAAACATTCTTCAAACTTTTCATAAAACTTATAGAAATATCTCCAACTGCTTTTGGTAAAAAATCCTTTTTTGCAAGTCCAATTCCATGTTCTCCCGTTATTGAACCACCAAGCGAAATCGTCGCTTCATAAATTTCATTCAACATTTTTTCTAATTTATTTTCATCAATTTTTTTACTTTGCAAAAGACAAAGTGGATGAATATTTCCATCTCCAAAGTGACCAAAAATTCCAACGGGAATATCATTGTTTTTACTTATTGTTTGAATTTTTTCTACGATTTTAGAAAGTTCACTTCGTGGAACAACTACATCTTCAGAAATTACTTGTTGAGCACTTCGTGCAAGTGATGCGTATGCACTTTTGCGAGTTGATTTAAGCATTACTACTTCATCATAAGTTTCAGCAATTTTAACTTTTATTGCCGAATTTATTTTACAAATATTTTTTATCGTTTCAATTTCCTCATCAACTTGAAATTTATTTCCATCACATTCAATTAAAAGTGTTCCATTTGCAGTTGTATCAAGATTGATTTTAGTAAAATTCTGAACTGACTTCACTGTAACATTATCCATAAATTCAAGTGTAGATGGAAGAATCTTTGCTTTGATAATATCAGAAACTGTTTTTGAAGCATCAAAAATATTTTCAAAAGTTACAAGCATTGTTTTTTGTGTCTGTGGTTTTGGAAGAAGTTTTAAAAGAAGTTTTGTAAAAATACAAAGTGTTCCTTCGCTTCCAATCAAAACATCTTTTAAATTATATCCAGCAACATCTTTTACATTTTTTCCACCAAGAAAAGTTATATCACCATTTGGTAAAACAACTTCCATTCCCAAAATGTAATTTTTTGTAACCCCATATTTCAAACCTCTCAAACCTCCTGCATTTTCAGCACAATTTCCACCAAGAGTACAAATCATACTACTTCCCGGATCTGGAGGATAAAATAAATCTTTTGATTCAACAATAGATTGAAATTCTCCAGTAATAACTCCAGATTCAACAGTTGCTGTTAAATTGTTTTCATCAATTTCTAAAATATTTTTCCACTTATTCATTAGTAAAACAATTGAGTTTTTAGTTGGTATTGCACCACCACTTAATCCCGTTCCACTTCCTCTTGGAACAATTCCAAATTTTTCCTCATTTGCCAAATAAAATATTTTTGAAATATCTTCAACTGAATTTGGAATTACAACCGCAAGTGGTAGTGATGTTTCAAAATGTAAAGCATCATACGAATATGCAAATAACTCTTCTTTGGAAGTTAATACATTTTTTTTCCCAACAATTTCAATAAGCGAATTTAAAATCTTGCTATTCATCTTTTTTTGTTATCCAAAGTTCAGAAATTAAAATTCCAATAAGAATCAAACCTCCTCCTAAATATCCAATAAATCCAATTTGTTCATTCAATAAAAAATATGCCATAACTGATGCAATCACTGGTTCAACTGCAAATATAATTGCAGCTTTTGTTGGAGTTGTTTCTTTTTGAAAATTAGTTTGCAAAAATGTTGTAAGAAGTGTTGCTAAAAATGCAGAATATGAAAGTGAAATAAAAAATATTTCTGTTTTTGGAATAAATAAACTTTCAAAAAATAGTGAATAAATAAAAGCAAAAACTCCAACTACTAAAAATTGTAAAAATGTAAGCGAATAAACATTTTCATCAGAATAAACATCAAGATATATCATATAAAACGAATAAAAAATTGCACATATCAAAGTAAGAAGATCACCAAAATTAAATTCACTTCCTTTGTGAGATGTTAATAAATAAAGTCCAAACATAACTACAATAACGCCAATAATATTTCCAATTCGTGGCAATTTTTTTGCAATAAAAATCTGTAAGAGTGGAGTAAATACAATTAACATTCCTGTGATAAATGATGATTTTGATGCAGTTGTAATTTTTAATCCATTTGCTTGTGCCAAAAAACCAACAAACAAAAAAAAACCTATAATAAAACCTTTTTTAATTACAGATTTTGAAAGTGGAAAAATTTTTTTAAAAAAAATTGAAACAAAAAAAATTCCTGAAATTAAAAACCTCAATGAGGTATAAAAAATTTGTGGAGCACTTTCTATACCAAGTTTTACCATTACAAATGTTCCTCCCCAAATCATTGCAGCAAAAAATAAAAATAATTCAGCACGAGTTTGCTTTCTCATAAACAAATAATTTACGAAAGAATATATAAAAAATTTAAAAATTAGTTTTGATTTATGTAAAATTAAATATATATTTAGGTAAACCTAATTAAATTTTTAGTTTTATGAAAAGTATCTCTATTGAAGATTATATAAAAAGAATTTACAACTTAGAAGGGATTTTCGGTTTTGCATCTACTTCTCAAATTGCAAAATCTATAAATGTCAGTGATGCTTCTGCAAACGAAATGATAAACAAATTATACAAGATTAAATTTGTAAAATATACTCCTCATAAAGGTGTAACACTCACACAAAAAGGAAAACAAATTGCATTGAAAATTATGCGAAGGCATCGTCTTTGGGAAATGTTTCTTGTCAAATTTTTAAATTATAGTTGGGATGAAATCCATGAAGAAGCAGAAATTTTAGAACACGCAACTTCTGACAAATTGGAAAAAAAATTAGACGAAATTTTAAACTTCCCAAAATTTGATCCTCACGGTGATCCAATTCCAAAAAATGGAAAAATAGAAAAACTCAACTGTATTAGTTTATCTGACTCTCCAAAAAAACTTAAAAGCGAAATCATAAGAGTAAGTGATGAAAGTAAAGAAATTTTACAGTATCTAAAAAAAAATTGGTTTACAACTAAATTCAAAAATTGAAATTGTAGATAAAATTTCTTTTGATGGTTCTGTTTTAATAAAATCCAATAAAAAAATTATTCCAATTAGTAAACAAATTTCAAATTGTATTTTTTTAAAATATTAAACTACTATGTTAAAATTTACTGACTATTTAAAACATTTAAAATTATATATAGGAC
>SXSO01000014.1 GCA_005792205.1 Bacteroidota bacterium
TTTATCTTCTATTAAATCAATTTTATTAAAGAGAAAAATTTGTGGAATTTTTTTTGCGTTTAATTCTTCAAGAGTTTCTTCCACAACTGAAATATGTTCCAAAAAATTTTTATGATTTAAATCCACAACATGTAAAAGTAAATCTGCTTCCAAAACTTCTGCGAGTGTACTTTTAAAACTTGCAATTAAATTTGTTGGAAGTTTTCTGATAAATCCAACAGTGTCAGAAAATATGATTGAAACATTTGAATTTAATTCCACTTTTCTAACAGTTGTATCCAAAGTTGCAAATAACAAATTTTCTACAAACACATTTGAATTAGAAAGTAAATTCATCAAAGTAGATTTTCCTGCGTTTGTGTAACCAACAAGTGCAACGCGAAAAAGTGATGAACGGTTTTTTCGTTGTTCATATCTTTCAGTTTCAATTTCCAAAAGTTTTTGTTTAAGATGTGAAATTTTTGTTTTTATTAATCTTCTATCAGTTTCAATTTGCGTTTCTCCGGGACCTTTTGTTCCAACACCTCCATATTGCTTTGAAAGATGCGTCCACATATTTGTAAGTCGCGGAAGTAGATATTGAAATTGAGCAAGTTGAACTTGTGTAATTGCTTCTTTTGTTTTTGCACGAGTTGAAAAAATATCTAAAATGAGAGATGTTCTATCAATTACTTTTCTTTCTAAATTTAATTCTAAATTTCTTGTTTGAGTTGGTGTTAATTCATCGTCAAATATTACAGTTGAAATATCATTTTCAATGCAAAAATTTTTTATTTCTTCAATTTTTCCACTTCCAATATAAGTTCCAGAAATTTTTGATGGAAGTGATTGAGTGAAAATTTCCACAACTTCTACATTAGCAGTTTTTGCAAGAAATATCAATTCATTTAAAGAATCATCAGTTGAAAGTTTTCTATTATTTTTATTTATAACGCAAACTGCAATTGCTTTTTCTAATTGTTCCTGTTGAATATTATGTAATGTCTTCATTCAAAAAAAATATAACAAATTTAAGAAAATAACATTTGAAATTGAACTCGTTTTAAGTTTTTTTATATTTATCAAAATTATTTAAACCGAATGTTAAAATTTCTAAAAAATTTTTTTCCAAGCAAATCAGAAAAAGATATAAATGAAATATTTCCGATTGTTGAAAAAATAAATCAAGTTTATGAAACGCTTCATTCTTTAGCAGATGAAGAATTAAAAAACAAAACAGAAGAATTTCGTGAAATAATAAAAAAAGAAAATCAAGAAATTGAAGAAAAAATTTTTGAATTAAAATCTAAATTAAACATAGAAGAATCAATTCATAAATATGAAGAAATTCTTAATGAGATTGAATTAACTGAAAAAGAACTTTTTCAAAATACACAAGAAATTCTTGATGAAATTCTTCCTGAAGCATTTGCTGTAGTGAAGGAAACTTGTCGCCGTCTTGTTGGACAAAAGTTTTTTGTCAGAGAACATACAATTCAATGGAATATGATTCCATATGATGTACAGTTGATTGGTGGAATTATTTTACACAAAGGAAAAATTTCAGAAATGGCAACTGGAGAAGGTAAAACACTTGTTGCAACTTTTCCATTGTATTTGAATGCATTAGTTGGGAAAGGGGTTCATTTGATAACTGTGAATGATTATCTTGCTCGTCGCGATGCTGAATGGATGGGAAAAATTTTTGAATTTCTTGGACTTAAAGTTGGTGTCATTACGAATGAATTAAATCAATCACAAAAACGAGATGCATATAATTGTGATATTACATATGGCACAAACAATGAATTTGGTTTTGATTATCTGCGAGATAATATGGTTATAGATGTTAAAGATTTAGTTCAACGAGAACATTATTATACGATTGTAGATGAAGTAGATTCTGTTTTGATTGATGAAGCAAGAACACCATTAATAATTAGTGGTCAAGTTCAAAGAGAAGATCATAAATTTTCTGAAATGAAACCAAAAGTAGAACAACTTGTAAATGCTCAAACAAGATTTATAAATTCAATTGTAAATGATGCAGAAAAAAAATTAGATGAAACAGGAATTTTACTTTTTCGTGCTTACAAAGGTTTTCCAAAACATAAAAAACTTCAAAAACTTTTAAGCGAACCAGAAAATAAAATTTTAGTTAAAAAAACTGAAATGGAATTTCTTCGTGACCAAGAAAAAAGAATGCCTGAAATTATAGATGAACTATACTATTCTGTTGATGAAAAAAACCATATAATTAGTTTGACAGAAAAAGGAAGAGAATTTCTTGCGGGAGTAAATAAAAACATGTTTTTACTTCCCGATGTTGGAACTGAAATAAGTGAAATTGAAAACTTAAATTTATCTGATGATGAAAAACAAAAAAAAATAGATGAACTAAATGCAACTTATGCAGATAGAAGTGATAGAATTCATACAGTAAGTCAATTACTCAAAGCATATACACTTTATGAAAAAGATGTTGAATATGTTGTGCAAGAAGAAAAAGTTTTAATAGTAGATGAATTTACAGGAAGAATTTTAGCAGGAAGAAGATATTCAGAAGGGCTTCATCAAGCAATTGAAGCGAAAGAAAATGTTGTGGTTGAAAAAGATACACAAACACTTGCTACAATAACTTTGCAAAATTATTTTAGAATGTATAAAAAA
>SXSO01000015.1 GCA_005792205.1 Bacteroidota bacterium
CTTTCTATTATTATACGATTCAACAATCACTTCAATAACATAATCAATATGACTTTGTGTATAAACTCTTCTTGGAATTGCAAGACGAACAAGTTCCATTGAAGGAGCAATAAAATTATTTTGTTCGTCATATTTTCCAAACATAACACTTCCAATTTCAACAGAACGAATTCCTCCTCTCACATATAAATCACATGAAACAGATTGTCCTGGAAAATTTTGCGATGAAATGTGAGGTGCAATTTTTTTTGCATCAATATAAATTGCATGACCTCCCGTTGGAAGTAAAATTGGAACTTTTGCTTTCACAAGTTTCTCACCAATATATTCAATAGAACGAATTCTATATTTCAAATAGTTTTCATCTAACACTTCATTTAGTCCTTGTGCAATTGCTTCTAAATCTCTTCCTGCAAGTCCTCCATAAGTTGGAAATCCTTCTGTAATTACAAGCAAATTTCTACATTGCATTGCAAGTTCATCATCATTTAAAGCAAGAAATCCTCCCATATTTACAAGTGCATCTTTTTTTGCACTCATTGTCACTCCATCTGCATATGAAAAAATTTCCTTTGCAATTTCTGTCACACTTTTTTTTGCATAACCTTTTTCTCTCAACTTTATGAAATAGGCATTTTCAGCAAATCTACACATATCTATAAAAAGTGGAATTTTATATTTTGACAATACTTTTTTCACTTCAGAAATATTTTTCATTGAAACAGGTTGTCCCCCATTTGAATTATTTGTAATTGTAATAAAACAAATAGGAATATTTTTTGCACCAACTTTTTGTATAAATTTTTTCAATTCATTTATATCCATATTTCCTTTGAATGGATAAATTTTTTCTGGAATTTTTCCTTCAGGAATTAGTAAATCAACTGCTTCACTCCCACTAAATTCAATATTTGCCCTCGTTGTATCAAAGTGTGAATTGTTAGGAAAAAATTTTCCTTTTCCACCAATTATTGAAAAAAGAATTTTTTCAGCAGCTCTTCCTTGATGAGTTGGAATAATGTGTTTTAGATTTGTCAAATCCCTCACAGCACTTTCAAACTTAAAAAAACTTTTTGCTCCTGCATATGATTCATCTCCAATCATAATTCTTGACCATTGTTCAGCACTCATTGCCGATGTTCCACTATCGGTTAAAAGATCGATCAATACATCTTCTGCTTTTACGGAAAAAAGATTGTAGTTTGCTGTTTGTAAAATTTTTTTTCTCTCTTCAAGAGTTGTAAATTTTATTGGCTCTATAGATTTAATTTTAAATGGTTCAATGATTGTTTTCATAAAATTTATTCTTTGAAATGTATAAGAGAAAATATATCATAGTTTGAAAGTTTATTTCTTCCATTTAAAAAATCAAGTTCAACTAAAAATACTATTCCACAAATTTTTATATTTAGCATTTTAATCAATGAAATCGCTGCTGAAACAGTTCCTCCTGTTGCAAGTAAATCATCTACAAGTAAAACATTGTCATCTTTTGAAAATGCATCAATATGAATTTCAATTTCGTTTTTTCCATATTCAAGTTCATATTTTATAGATTTTATTTTAAAAGGAAGACGGTTTTTTTTTCTAATTGGAACAAAACCAACTTTCAAAAAGTTTGCAATTGCACTTCCTAAAATAAATCCACGAGATTCAATTGCACAAACTTTTGTAATATTGTTTTTAGAAAATTTTTGAGATAAAATTTTAATTGCTTCAGAAAAAATTTTACCATTGTTTAGAAGTGGTGTAATATCTTTAAATTGAATTCCATCTTGTGGAAAATTAGAAACATTGCGTATATATTTTGAAAAATCAATTTCTTTTACCATTCAATTTTTTCTTTGTTTAGAAATGCAGTAATTCCTCTTTTACAATCGGGAGACATTCTCACAACAGCATTCATCATTGCGGCATAATCAAGTGCTTGATTGAAGTTCATATTGTTGATATTGCATAGCATTTCTTTTGACGCTACAAGTGATGAAAAACTATTTTGCTCAATTAAGTTTGTAGCAAATTCATATGCCAATTTTTCAATTTCAATTTCATTGCAAAGAAAATTTACCAAACCAATTTTTTCCGATTCAATTGCAGAATAAATTTTCCCACTTAAAATCATTTCTCTTGTTTTTCCTTCTCCTATTTTTTTTGTAAGAAAAATCATCACAATTGCAGGAATAAAACCAATTTTACTTTCTGTATAACCAAACTTTGCATTTTCTTTTGAAGCAAAAATAAAATCACAAACAGTTGCAAGCCCGCAACCCCCTGCAATTGCAGCTCCACTTACAACTGCAATGACAATTTTTTTTATTTCATAAATCAATTTAAAAAGTCGCAATAGTTTTTTTGAATCCTCATGATTTTCATCCAAAGAAAAATTGGAAAGTTTTTGTAAATAACTCAAATCTGCTCCTGCACAAAAACTTTGGCCATTGCTTTTTAAAACAATAATTTTAACAGATGAATTTTTTCCCAAATAAGAAAATGCATTTGTAAGTTCATTAATCATTATATCATTTAATGCATTATGTTTTTCAGAACGAGAGAGAACTATTGTCCCGATTGAATTTTCAATTTTAATATCTATGTTAGAAAAATTTTCTATTTCCACAAAAAAATTTTGGAAATCTATTGATTTATTTATCATCAGAAAAATAAATTCTATTTTTTCTCATTATATTTTTCAAACTTATTTATGATAGCAAAAACAAACGAAAAAATTTCTGTTGCAAAATCATCTCTTTATGCTGCAGTTTTTATTGCTGTTTTTAAAATCATTGTTGGATTTTTAACTGGAAGTTTGGGAATTATTGCAGAAGCACTACATTCTGTATTTGATTTTCTTGCCTCACTTATAACATTATTTGCTGTAAAAATTGCTGATAAACCTGCCGATTTTGATCATAATTATGGACATGGAAAAGCAGAAAATTTTGCTGCATTAGTTGAAACTATTCTTTTATTCGTAACTTGTTTTTGGATAATATCAGAAGCAATAGAACGAATAATTTCAAAACAAACTCATATTGAAGTTTCTATTTGGGCATATCTTGTGATGATTGTTTCAATTATCGTGGATTTTTCTCGTTCAAAAGCATTAAAAAATGTAGCAATAAAATATAATAATCAAGCACTTTATGCTGATGCTCTACATTTTTCAACCGATATTTGGAGTTCGTTTGTTGTAATGCTAGGATTAATTTTTTCACAATTTAATTTACACACGGCTGATTCTATTGCAGCAATAATTGTTGCATTGATTGTAATTTTTATAAGTTTTAAACTTGGAAAAAAAACAATTGATATGTTGATGGATAAATCACCCAAAGAAATTTTTGAAAAAGTTTCATTTCTCATTCGTCAAATAAAGGGAATTGAAAAATTTACAAATTTGAGAATAAGACAATCGGGAGCAAATTATTTTATTGATACAACAGTTTTTGTAAATAGAGTTTTACCATTTGAAGTTGCTGATAAAATAGTTGCAAATGTTGAAAATAAAATAAAAACAGAAATAAAAAACTCAGATATAATTGTTCATACAGAACCAATTGAACTTTTAAACGAAACATTGGAAGAAAAAATTTATCTGATTGTTTCAAAGACAAAAATGCGTCCGCATCACATTAAATTATATTATACTCGTGATGTCATTATTGTCGCACTTCATATTGAGTGTATTGAAAAATTAAGTTTTGAAGAAGCACATACAATTTCTGAAAATATTGAAAAAGATATATTAGAAACATTTCCTGAAATAAAAAAAGTTTTAATTCATATTGAAGAAACAACATTTCCACAACAAGTTGAAAATGTAACAAAACAATTTCAAAATGAAATCGAAGAAATAAAAAAAATTGTAATTGAGGAAAATATCTACGAATGCAAAAATATTTTTATTTTTAAAGATGATCAACAAAAAATTATTTTTTCAATGGATTGCATTTTTGATAAAAAATTAGAATTAGAAGAAGTACATAAAAAAAATTCCAATGTAGAAAATAAAATTCTAAGTAAATTTAAAACAATTGATGAGGTTTTCATTCATTCAGAACCAGAAAAATAATTTTACTTTGAAAAAAATTTCCAAAATAAAATTCCCCAACCTATTAAGAAACATACTCCTCCAATTGGTGTAATTGCACCAAAAAATTTAATTCCAGTTAAACTTAATGAATACAAACTTCCAGAAAAAATTATTATACCAAATATAAAACTCCATCCCGCAAATTGAATATCAATATTAGGAAAAATTTTTGAAAAAATTGCAACTATAAACAACGCAAAAGTGTGATAGATTTGATATCTAACGGCAACCTCAAAAATATCAAACATTTGTGATGAAAGTTTCTGTTTTAAAAAATGTGCGGCAAATGCTCCAAGTAAAACAGATAAAAATCCAAAAAAAGATGCAACAAGAATAAAAAATACTTTTTCCATTTTTTTTATTGTGTTAATTTAAAATAAAAAACCGATATAAAATCGGTTTTTTATTGCGGGGTCGACGATACTCGAACTCGCGACCTTCTGCGTGACAGGCAGACATTCTAACCAAACTGAACTACGACCCCAAAAAAATCTTTTTAAATATACAAAATTATTTTTTACATTTTTTTTATTTATTTGAACTTCTCTCTTTGTAAATTTGACCAACTTCCGCACCAACAAGAAATGTTATACAAGAATAATACACCCAAATAAACGCTGATAATAAAAATGCATATGCTCCATAAACACTTCCAAAGAGAGAA
>SXSO01000114.1 GCA_005792205.1 Bacteroidota bacterium
AAATTGTAGTTGATTGCATAAATTCAAGTGGAAATTTAATTATTCCAAAATTATTACAAGAACTTGGATGTGAAGTTATACAAATAAATTCCCAAATTGGAGAAAATTTTTCGCATTCACCCGAACCAGTTCCTGAAAATTTATTTGAACTTTCTCAAGTTGTAAAAAAAGAGAAAGCAAATATTGGTTTTGCAATTGATCCCGATAGTGATAGAGTTGCAATTATTATGGAAAATGGATTTCCGTTTTCGGAAGAATATACAGTTGTCGCATGTGCAAAAACGGTTTTAAGAAAGGTTTCACCACAACAAAATGTTGTTGTGAATTTATCTACAACGCAAGCAATTGAAGATATTTCAAATGAATTTAATGCAAATGTTTTTAGAACTCCTGTTGGTGAAATAAATGTATCACAAAAAATGAAGGAGATAAATTCAATTGTTGGTGGAGAGGGAAGTGGAGGAATAATTTTACCACAACTTCATTTTGGACGAGATGGAAGTTTGGGCGTTGCACTTTTCCTTCAACTTTTGACGGAAGAAAATTGCAGTGTTTCTGAACTTAAAGAAAAATTTCCAAAGTATTTTATGAAGAAAGCAAAATTTGAAATTGGCAATTTGAATTTTGAAAACGTAAAACAAAAAATTTTGGAAATATTTAAAAACAACAGTAAAATCAATACTGAAGATGGAATTAGAATTTCATTTGGAACAAAATGGATTCATATTCGCAAATCTAATACAGAACCAATTTTAAGAATTATTGCAGAATCTTCTTTTGAAGATGAAACTTTTGAATTGATAAAACAATTTCAGAAAATAATTTTTTCGTAATGTGGAAAATAGAAGAAATTTTAGTTGCATCTCAAATTGAAAACATTGGAGAAATCACACTTCGCAAAATTATTTCAAATTTTGAATCACTTGAAAATTTGCTTTCTTCATCTGAAAAATTTTTAGAAAAAGCTTTAAATCAAAATTTTGTTGAAGGAATTTTATCTTTCAATAATTCTAAACTTGACAAAGCAAAAAAAATGCTGAAAGACAAGTAAACATTGCATTAAAAACAAATTCTACAATAATTTCAATTGAAGATGAACTTTATCCAGAACAATTGAAAAATATTTATTCTCCTCCAGTTTTAATTTTTACAAAAGGAAATTTTTTGCCTCAAGATAGATTTTCAATTTCAATTGTTGGAACGCGAAATCCAACAAACTATGGAAAAATAATTTGTGAAAAACTTTCTGAAGAGCTTGCTCATTTTGGGTTGACAATTATTAGCGGTCTTGCATATGGTATTGATACGATTGCTCATAAATCTGCTGTTAAAAATTCTAAACGAACAATTGCAGTTCTTGGTTCTGGAGTTGATATTATTTATCCTAAAGAAAATATTTCTCTTGCAAAAGAAATTGAAAAAAATGGAGTGATAGTTTCAGAATATTTTTTTGAGACGCCAGCAAATTCATTTAATTTTCCAAAACGAAATCGTATCATAAGTGGACTTTCGTTTGGGACAATTCTGATTGAGAGTAGTATTGATGGAGGTGGAATTATCACAATGAAAACAGCATTAGATCAAGGAAAAGATACATTTGCGATTCCCGGTTCAATTTTAGAAAATAAAAGTAGCGGAACAAATCTTTTGATAAAAGAAGGAAAAGCAAAACTTGTGCAAAATGTAGATGATATTTTAAACGAACTGAATTACAAACTTCAACCATTTTTGGGAAATAAAAATTTTTCTTACGAAAAAATAAATTTATCTGAAAGAGAAAAATTGATTTTATCTGCAATGCCAAATGAACCAATTCATATTGATGAAATTGCCTCCATTCTACAGATTTCAGTTTCTGAAATTTTGGTAAATTTTTTGAATCTTGAATTTAAAGGAGTTATAAAACAATTTGCGGGAAAAATGTTTCAAAAAATTTTATAATACAATGGAACAAGAAACACTTACAAAATTTGAGTATGATGTAAAAAAGGTTTTATTATACTATGAAATTTTTAATTATCCATTAAAGATTGAAGAATTGTTTTTATTGTATTCACAAAGAATTTCATTTGACAAATTTATTTCTCAATTAAATGAAATTACATTAAAAAATAAAATTAAAAATAAAAATGGATTTATTTTTTTGAAAGACGAAATTTCAATAAATAAAAGATTAGAAGGAGAAAAAAGAGCAATTCGTCTTTTAAAAATTGCAAAAGTGATGTCAAGAATAATTTCTTGGTTTCCTTTTGTGAGAGGAATTTTTTTAACGGGAGAAATTTCAAAAAATATTTCAAGTATTGATGGAGATATTGATTTTATGATTGTGACAAAGGAAAATAGGGTTTGGGTTTGTAGAACTTTTTTAATTTTATTTAAAAAACTGTTTTTGTTTAATAGTAAAAAGTATTTTTGTTTAAATTATTTTGTTTCAGAAAATCATTTTAAATTTAAAGAACAAAATATGTTTTTTGCAACCGAAATTGTATATTTAAAACCAATGTATAACTTAAATTTGCTTTTCAAGTATTGGAACGAAAATGAATGGATAAAAAATTTTTATCCAAACTTTGAGCATACAAAAATTACTTTTCCAAATACAATTGAAAGGCAAAGTTTGGTTCAAAGAGTTTTTGAATTTATACTTCTAAATTTTATTTTAAATTATTTAGAAAAATATTTTTTTGCAAAAACAAAAAAATATTTTGGTAAAAAATATTCTAATCTTGGTAGTGATATAGTTTCTAAAATTTTTAAATCCACACCTTTTGAGTCAAGAGCGTTTGTTGGAAATTTTGAAGATAAAGTTTTAAGTTTATATAATCAAAAACTTTCTGAACATAATATTTTGTGAAAATACTTTTTACACATTCATATTTTTTAAAATTTGACAAGAAAGAATATAAATCAATGATGCCATATCTTCCACTTGGTACATTGTATGCTGCTGCATTTTTGAAATCTAAAAATTATGAAGTAGAACTTTTTGATTCTATGTTAGAAGATTCAGAAGAAAATATTTTTTTTCATCTCCAAAAATTTAAACCAAAATATCTTGTAATTTACGACGACGATTTTAACTACTTGACAAAAATGTGTCTTGAAAGAATGAGATTGGCAGCATTTAAGATGAGCGAAATTGGAAAAAAATTTGGTTGTATTGTAATTATCCATAGCTCAGATTCAGCGGATAATATTGAAAAATATATTGAGAACAAGGTTGATTATGTAATTTTTGGAGAAGGTGAAGATACGCTTCTTGAGGCAATTGAATTTCTTGAAAAAAAATCTACGAAAAAATTAAATGAGATAGATGGAATTGCATTCAAAGAAAATAATATTATCGTAAAAAATCAGAAACGAAAAGTAAAAATCAATATAGACGATTTTCCATTTCCACTTCGTGAAATTGCAAATCTAAATTTGTACAAAGAACAATGGATTAAGAAATACAAATATTTTTCAATGAATATTGTAACAACAAGAGGATGTCCATTTCATTGTAATTGGTGTGCAAAGCCAATTTATGGACAAGTTTATAATTCACGAAGCCCTAAAAATGTTGTTGAAGAAATAAAATTTTTAAAAGAAAAATATGAACCAAATCATATTTGGTTTTGTGATGATATTTTTGGACTAAAACCAAATTGGGTTCAAGAATTTTCAGAAATTATTGAAAAAGAAAATGCAAAAATTCCATTTAAATGTTTGTCTCGTGCTGATTTACTTTTAAAAAATAATACAATTGATGCACTTCATAAATCGGGATGTGATTCAGTTTGGATTGGAGCAGAAAGTGGTTCACAAAAAATTTTGGATGCAATGGAAAAAGGAATTACTGTTGAGCAAATTTATGAAGCGACAAAAAAATTGAAAGAAAAAAAAATTAAAGTTGGTTTCTTTCTTCAATTTGGATATTTAGGAGAAACAAAAAACGATATTGAAAAAACTTTTGAGATGGTAAAAAATTGTATGCCAAATGAAATTGGAGTTTCTGTTTCATATCCATTGCCAAATACAAAGTTTTATGATATTGTAAAAGAAGAAATGCAAACACAAAAAAATTGGTTTGATAGTCAAGATCTTGCGATGATGTTTCATGGAACTTATGAAACAAGATATTATAGACATTTGCATAAGTTGATTCATAAAAAATTTAGAGTTTGGAAAGGAGTTCAAAATTTTGTTTCATTCAGAAATGCTTTATCAATGATTTATCATTTTGTTACAATTCCAAATGCAGTTAGAAAATTAAACAAATTTGGACAAAAAAAATAATGGACATTCTTCTTACACACGGATATTTTTTGCTTGAAGATGACGCAGAAAAAAAAGTTATGAAACCATATCCAACACTTGGGATTTTATACATTTCTGCATACTTAAAACAAAATGGATTTACACCAAAAATTTTTGATACAACATTCTCAAGTTTTTTAGAATTTCAAAATTTTATTCTTCAAAAAAAACCATCTATTGTTGGAATATATAGCAATTTGATGACAAAGTTTAATGTTATAAAACAAATAAAATTTTGTAAAAAAAATAATTGCAAAATTATTGTTGGAGGTCCTGATGTTCCAAATTATTCTGAAAATTATATTTCAATTGGAGCAGATATTTGTGTATTGGGAGAAGGTGAAGAGGTACTCAAAAATTTAATTCCTGAAATTCAAAAAAGTGGAGTACATAAGTTGCATAACGTTAATGGTATTGTATTTCAAGATGAGTTTGGAAATATTGTTAAAACACAACCACAAAACCTAGTTTTTGATTTGGATACAATTCCATTTCCCGATAGAGATGCAATTGATATTAGGAGATATATGCAAACTTGGAAAACATATCATAAAGAAAGTTCCATTTCTCTAATTTGTTCAAGAGGATGTCCTTTTTCGTGTAGTTGGTGTAGTAGAACAATTTTTGGTGAAACACAAAGAAGGAGAAGTGTTGAAAATGTGATAAGTGAAATTGAAATGATAAAAGAAAAATATTCTCCTGATATGCTTTGGTTTGCTGATGATGTTTTTACAATAAATCATAAATGGTTTAATGATTTTTATTCTTCAATGATGAATAAAAAAATGGCGATTCCTTTTGAGTGTATTTCAAGAGCAGATAGATTGAGTGAAGATATCTTAAAGAAGATGAAAGAACTTGGAAGTTTTAGAATTTGGTTTGGAGCAGAAAGTGGTTCACAAAAAATTTTAGACGCAATGCAAAGAAAAGTTACTGTCGAACAAATTACAATTCAAACAAAAATTGCTCAAAAATATGGAATTGAAATTGGTTTTTTCATAATGATTGGTTATCCAAATGAAAAAATTCTGGACATTGAAAGAACTGTTGAAATGTTAAAAAAAGCATCTCCAAATACATTTCTCACAACAGTTGCATATCCAATTAAAGGAACACCGTTTTATGAAGAAGTGGAAGATAAAATCTATACACAAGAAGAAAATTGGGAAGAAAATTCAGATAGAAATTTAAAATTTAAAAGAGATTATAGTGAAAAGTTTTACCGATTTGCAAATTCTTATGTTTTGAATGAAGTTGAGAACTATAAATTACAATACACAAAAAATTACAAGAAAAGATTTTCTGCATATTCCAAAGCAAAAATTTCAAAAATTATGATGAATTTGTTTTCTGGAGAAGTGTGAAATGAATCAATTTGCATTTGATGATTACGCGATCAGTTACGATTTATATTTTGAAGAAAATAATATCACAAAAATTTTGAGAAAAAAAATTCAAACAATTTTTTTGAGTTATTTTAAAAAAGAAGATTTAATTTTAGAACTTAATTGTGGAACTGGAAATGATGCAATTTTTCTCGCTCAAAATGGAATAAATATTTTTGCAACTGATATTTCCCAAAAAATGATTGAAGTTACAAGCGAAAAAATTTTAAAACTTAATTTAGAAAATAACATTACTTTAGAACAAAAATCTATTGAAAATATTTTTGAACTTCAAACAAAAAATTTTGATGGAATATTTTCCAATTTTGGAGGAATAAATTGTGTGACAAATATTTCTAATGTTTTTTATGATGTAAATAATCTTTTGAAACCAAATGGAATTTTTATTTTAAACTATATGAATAAGTTTTGTTTGTTTGAAACAATTGCTTTTTTGAAAAAAGGAAAACTTAAAAAAGCATTTGAACGATTGCACAAAAATGGTGTGGATGTAAAACTTCAAAACGAATATGTTAAAACATATTATTATTTTGCGAATCAAATTAAACAGAATTCCCAAAAATATTTTGATATTATTCAACTTACGGGACTAAATTTTTTTTCTCCAAATCCTAATTTTATTGATTTCTACAATCGGCACCCAAAAATCTCAAATATATTTTTGAATATTGAAAACAAAGTAGAAAGTATTTTTCCTTTTTATTATTTTGGAGATCACGCTATTGTTGTTTTGAAAAAAAAGAAAATTTAACATAATATTTATATTTTAAATTGGCATATAATTTTTTTTTAAAAACAATTTTTGTTGTTATTTTATTTCATATATTTTTCAAAGTTATTTTAAATAACTAAATTTTTAAATAGCATTTTTTATTAATTCAAACATAATTGACGAAGTAATCATGAAGAAATCAACATTATTTTTATTTATATTTTTCATATCAAATTTATCTTATTCAGGAAATCTTACTGGTAAAATTAATTTCAAAGGAGCTGCTCCAAAACCGCAAAAAATTAAAATGAATTCTGATGCAAAATGTGTAGCATCTCACAAAGGTGATGTAATTTCAGAACAAGTTGTAGTGAATTCAAACAATACACTTAAAAATGTTTTTGTGTATGTGAAAAAAGGTTTAGAAGGTAAAAAATTTCCAACTCCAAAAGATGCAGTTGCATTGAACCAACAAGGATGTACATATTCTCCGCACGTAATTGGTGTTATGGCAAATCAAAAAATTGATATAATAAATAGTGATAATACACTTCATAATGTTCACGCTCTTCCAAAATCAAATCCACAATTTAATATTGCACAACCTAAACAAGGAATGAAAACTTCGAAATCATTTACAAAATCTGAAGTTATGGTGAAAGTAAAATGTGATGTTCACAGTTGGATGTCATCTTATATTGGAGTTTTGGATCATCCATTTTATGCTGTAAGTGATGATAAAGGAAATTTTACAATCAAAAATCTTACTGCGGGTGATTATGAAGTTGAAGCATGGCATGAAAAATTAGGAGTACAAACATTAAAGCTCAAAGTAACAGATAAAGGAGCAACTGCCGATTTTACTTTTGAAGGTAAATAATTTTTTTTAAAAATTAAATATAGTTTTGATTATGGATAATCATCAACATCATGAATCTTTTGTGAAAAAATATATCTTTTCACAAGATCATAAAATAATCGGAATTCAATATGGCATTACATCTCTTTTATTTTTACTCTTTGGCTTTTATTTAGTAACAGTTATGCGATGGCAACTTGCATATCCGATGGAAGCATTTCCACTTGAAAGGTTTGTTTATCCGCTTTTAGGAATAGGAGTTATCTTATTATTTATCAGAGGATTAAAAATTGGAATTCATAGTGTTGTTGGTGTATCTTTGATTTTACTTGCAGGAGTTTCATGGTATGTTGCGACAAGAGATGAAAACATGCCAAATAGAATTATGTTGCCAGAATTTTACAATCAACTTGGAGCAATGCATGGAACAATTATGGTTTTTCTTGGTGTTGTTCCACTTGCTGTTGGAGCGTTTGGAAACTATATTGTTCCGTTACAAATTGGAGCACCGGATATGGCTTTTCCAAAATTAAATATGTCAAGTTATTGGTGTTTTTTTGTTGGAGGAGTTACGATGTTAGTTAGTTTTTTTGTTCCAGGAGGTGCAGCAAATTCAGGATGGACATCTTATCCACCGCTTTCTGATATTGCTACAACAGGACAAACATTGTGGCTTCTTGGAATGGTATTTTTGATTACATCTTCACTTCTTGGTTCTGTAAATTTTATTATTACAATTGTTCAACTTCGCGCAAAAGGTCTTTCGTTTATGCGATTGCCATTTTTTGTTTGGACACAATTTGTAACTTCATTTCTTTTACTTCTTGCATTTCCTCCACTTGAAGCTGCTGGAATTTTGCAACTTATGGATAGAGTTGCGGGAACAAGTTTCTTTCTTCCAAGTGGTCTTGTTGTGAGTGGAGATCCGTTGCCTGCAAACATTGGTGGTGGAACGCCATTACTTTGGCAACATTTATTTTGGTTTCTTGCACATCCTGAAGTTTATGTTTTGATACTTCCTGCTCTTGGAATTGTGGCAGAAGTCATTGCAAATAATACACGAAAACCTCTTTGGGGATATAAATCTCTTGTGTATGCTACAATTTTCCTTGGTTTTATGTCGTTTATTGTTTGGGCTCATCACATGTTTATGACTGGAATGGGTTCAACCATAAATGCATTTTTTCAGATAACGACGATGATAATTTCTATTCCTTCAATAGTAATATTATCCGCGATGTTTTTATCTTTGTATGGAGGTTCTATACGTATCAACACACCAATGCTTTTTGCACTTGCTTTTCTTCCAATGTTTGGAATTGGAGGACTTACGGGACTTCCACTTGGTCTTTCAACTTCAGATATTCATTTACACGATACATATTACGTGATTGGACATTTTCATTATGTAGTTGCACCAGGAACTATTTTTGCACTTTTTGCAGGAATTTATTATTGGTATCCAAAACTTACAAAAAGGAAAATGAATGAAGCTCTTGGAAAGATTCATTTTTGGGGTTCGTTTGTTGCAATGAATGTTATATTTTTCCCTATGTTGATTCAAGGACTTGCAGGAGTTTCAAGAAGATTATATGACGGAGGACAGACATATGCTCACGCACAAAGTGTTCTTTATTTAAATGAAGTTATGTCAATTGGTGCATGGTCACTTGCTTTTTTCCAAATGTTTTTTATAGTGAATCTTTTTTTGAGCATTAAAAAAGGAAAAGAAGTAGATGATAATCCTTGGGAAGCAACAACTTTGGATTGGGCTGCTACAACTTCTCCACCACTTGCTCATGGAAATTTTGCACAAGTTCCCGAAGTTTATAGAGGACCTTATGAATATAGTGTTCCCGGTTCAGATAAAGATTTTATTCCACAACATCAACAATAAAAATTTATGATGGAAATCCCTTATACTTCTAAACCACATTCTGAAACAGGACTTTACAATGCAAAATTTGGAATTTGGCTTTTTATTGCTTCTGAAGTTATGCTTTTTGGAGCATTGTTTACCGCATATATTCTTTTACGAGTTGGAGCAAGTGAATGGCCAAAAGGTGCTGAAATTTTAAATGTTCCACTTGCTACAATAAATACAGTTGTACTTATTTCATCAAGTATTACAATGGTAATGTCTTGGGCTTCATTGAAGATGAACGAGTTTTCAAAATATAAAGTTTATATGTTGCTCACGTTTTTACTTGGAGTTGTATTTTTGGTGATTAAGTTTTTTGAATACAATGCAAAATTTCATCATGGATATTTTCCAAGTACAAATATGTTTTTTGCAACTTATTTTACTTTGACAGGACTTCATGGATTGCATGTTATTGGAGGAATGATTGTAAATTTTTATTTTCTCACAATTGGAAGTAAAATGTGGAATACAGATAAAGAAAGATTTACAAATAGAATTGAAATCGCTGGACTTTATTGGCATTTTGTAGATTTGGTTTGGATATTTTTATTTCCAGCACTTTATTTATTGTAACTATATTATTAAACAAAAAAAAATATGAGTGTAAATAATGTAAAATCCCATATTAAAGTATACATATCAATTTTTGTTGCTTTAATGGTTTTAACTGTTTTGACAGTTTTTGTTTCATATTTGGAATTAAGTATTGGATATGCAGTTACTATTGCAATGATTGTTGCTGTGATAAAAGGTTCTCTTGTTGCAAATTATTTTATGCATTTAATTTCTGAAAAGAAAGTTATTTATTGGGTATTGATTTTAACACTTGTGTTTTTTGTGATATTGATGTTGCTTCCTATTTTATCAACTTTAGATCAAGTTTCACGTTAAAAAATGTCACTTAAATTTTTTCACATACTTTTTATTTCAATTTCAATCTTACTGAATTTTTTATTTTCTTATTGGGCTCAAAAAAATTATTTTGCAAGTAACGATTCAACATATATTTATTATATGGTGTTTTCTATAATTGCAATTTTTTTGTTGTCGTATTATGGAATTAAATTTTTGAAAAAATTTAAAAATTTTAGCAATATTTAAAATGAAGTTTTATAAATATATTTTTTTGATTTTTCTTTCATTTAATTTTGTATTGAGTTGTCCATTATGTTATGGAAACGCAACGGGACCAACAATTGATGGTGTAAATGCTGCAATATTTACAATGTTAGGAATTACAGGATTTATATTTACAGGTATTATTGCTTTTGTTGTGATGTTAAAGAAAAAAAATAAGTCATTTTAAAATTTTAAAAGTAAAATATCAATGGAAAAGTTTTTAGGTTTACCCATAGATGCTTCTGCTTCTGGTCACGAAGTAGATAATTTAATTGTGATAATTCACTATTTGATGTTCGTACTGTTTATCGGTTGGGGCATATTTTTTATGTACACTATTTTTCGGTTTAGGAAAACTAAAAATCCGGTTGCTGATTATCACGGTGTGAAAAGTCATGCTTCAAATTATCTTGAAATTATGGTTGTAGCATTTGAAGTTGTGCTTTTAGTAGTTTTTTCAATTCCATTGTGGGCGAAACGTGTCAATGATTTTCCCAAAGAAAAAAATGCTGTTGTAGTAAATGTTGTTGGAGAACAATTTGCATGGAATATCCATTATCCCGGAAAAGATGGAAAGTTTGGGAAGCAAGATATAAAACTTATAGATTCAGATAATCCACTTGGTCTTAATAGAAGTGATGAAGATGCAAAAGATGATATTACAACTATAAATGAATTGTATTTACCAGTAAATAAGCCTGTTATCATCAACATCAGAAGTAAAGATGTTATTCATAGTTTTAAACTTCCAGTTATGCGTATTGGGCAAGATGCTATTCCGGGTTTAGATATTCCGGTTTGGTTTACACCAACAGTCAAAGGAGAGTATGAAATTGCTTGTGCTCAACTTTGCGGTTTAGGACATTATAGAATGAAAGGTAGTTTATTTATTGTAACAGAAGAAGAATTTAACAATTGGTTGGAAGAACAATTTTCTAATTTATAAAATTTTAAATTTCAATTTTTCTGTATAGGTTTTCTTTTTTTTTAGTTGTTTGTACATTGATTTTACTTTCTGCTGGTGCTTTAGTTACAAGCACAAGTTCAGGTCTTTCAGTTCCTGATTGGCCAAGTACATATGGAGAAAATTTGTTTTTTTTCCCAATTAAAAAATGGGTTGGTGGAATTTTTTTTGAACACGGTCACCGTCTCATTGCTTCATTTATTGGGTTTCTTACAATTATTTTATCAATTTTAATTTGGAAATTTGAACACAGAATTTGGTTAAAAAAACTTGGATTTATTGCGCTCTTTCTTGTAATTATTCAAGGAATTTTTGGTGGAATAACCGTTCTTTTTTATTTACCTCAATTTGTTTCTACAGTTCACGCAACACTTGCCCAAACATTTTTTTGTGTAGTTGTTGGAATTACATTTTTTCTTTCTAAAAATTTTAACGATAAAAAAAATATTGAGATTACAAATGAAAATAAATTTAAACTCAAAAGAATTTCTTCATTGACAACAATTTTTATTTTTATTCAACTTATATTTGGAGCATTACTTCGTCATTCTAAAACATTTTCACAAATTAATTTTCAAAACATTTTTCTTTATCCACATATTTTTATTGCATCAGTTGTTTTATTTTTTGTAATAAAAAATTTTTTGACATGTAGAAAGTTGCAAGATTTTAAAACTTATTATTACTCCAAAATGATTTTAATTCTTGTTTTGGTGCAAATTGCACTTGGAATTTTAACTCTAATTTTTAGATTAGAAACTAATAATTCTCTAAATTGGGAATGGAACGTGATTATTGTAACAGTCGTTCATTTATTACTTGGAGCATTAATACTTGCTACGAGTTTGATTCAATTGCTTCATACGTTACATTTTCATTTCAATTTTTTTGGGAAAGAAATTTTTTTTCCAGCAAATAAATGATTATATCTAAAAAAAAAATATTAGATTATTTTACTCTCTCAAAACCAGGAATAAATTTTCTTTCGCTCATTTCTACCTTTACAAGTTTTTTTTTAGCATCTAACAATTCATTTGATTTTCTTCTTTTATTTCATACACTTTTTGGAACATTTCTCGCTTCAGCAGGTGGTGGAGCATTAAATATGGCAACTGAAGTTGAAATCGATTCAATTATGGAGCGAACCAAAAAAAGACCAATTCCACAAAATAGAATTTCACATCTTGAAGGATTTATTTTTGGATTTCTTTGTACACTTTTTGGAATTTTATATTTAACAAATTTTGTAAACCATTTAAGTGGGTTTTTAGTATCACTTTCAATTTTTAGTTATGTTTTTGTATATACTCCATTGAAAAAAGTTACGTCACTTTCTACTGTTGTTGGTGGAATTCCTGGAGCAATTCCCATACTAATTGGATGGAGCGCTGTTAGAAATGAAATTTCATTTGAAGCGTTTTCACTTTTTGCAATCTTATACATTTGGCAAATTCCACATTTTCTTTCAATTGCAATTCTTTACAAAGATGATTACAAAAAAGCAGAAATTCCAATGATAACTGTTGCGAATAATTCTATAAATTTTACATATTTACAAATTATTTTACATTTAATTACGCTTATTCCAATTAGTTTATCTCTATATTATTTTGATTTGGTTTCACAAATTTATTTTATTGGAGCACTCATTTTAAGTTTGGTTTTTCTTTATTTTGGAATTCAACTTGTGAAAAATAAAACTTTGGATGCTTCAAGAACACTTCTCAAAACTTCGATCTATTACATTCCGTTTTTGTTTTTTTTAATTCTAATTGATAGAATAATTAATCAGTAAATTTTTATTTCTGATTTAAATAAAGAACTACTATTTAGTTAGGATTACAGTTTTTTTATTGTAAAACTTGAATTTATCTTACTTTCTGAATTTAACTTTCAACAAAAGAATAAAATTATTTTTTTTTAATCTATAAAAAAATAGAATTTTTTTTTTTGCTAAAAAGAAAATCAAATCTTATATTCACAAGAAAAAATTGTCTAAAAATGTCTAAAAGTTTTAAATAAATGTCTAAAAGTTTTTAAATATGTCATTTTACGGTTCAGAAATTTATTCAGTTGATAAAAAATATCGTGTTAATTTACCATTCAAAATGCGAAAACATTTGTCTGAAAAAATTGACGCAAAGTTTTTTGCAATTTGTCATCCCGTCAAACAATGTATATATCTTTATTCTGAAGAAGAGTGGAAAAAAATGGAAGAAAAATTTTTCAAGTTAGATAGTTTTTTTGATGATGAAGCAGATGATTTTAAAAATCAACTTTTTGAGTTTGCATCAGAATGTGAAATTGGAGCTCAATCACGAATTACAATTCCAGAAAAAATGTTAAAAAAAATTGGAGTCAAAAATGAAGTGAAAATAATTGGTGCGGGAAATCATTTGATGCTTTGGAATCCAAAAATTTATGATACAACATTCAATGGAAAAAAGAATATGAAAGAATTATCACAGAAAATTTTTGAGAAGTTAAAATAGATGAACGAGTTTCACGTTCCTGTTTCAATTGAAGTTGTTGAAAAAATGTTGCTAAAAAAAAAAAAATGGAATTTTTATAGATGCAACATTGGGTGGTGGTGGACATTCTGAAATGATATTACAAAATATTTCAAAAGAAAGTTTATTGATTGCAATTGATGCTGATATTGATGCAATAAATTTTGCTCAAAAAAGATTGGAACAATTTAACAATAAAATTTTGATACATGATAATTTTAAGAATCTAAAAAAAAATTTGGGGAATTTGAAAATAGATAGTGTTGATGGGATTTTATTTGACTTTGGAATTTCATCACATCAAATTGATAATCATCGTGGATTTAGTTATAGAACAGATGATAAAATTGATTTTAGAATGGATAGATTGCAATTGTTTTGTGGAAATAATTTGATAAATGATTTTGATGAAAAAGAATTAGTCAGAATTTTTTTTGAATATGGAGAAGAAAAATTTTCC
>SXSO01000115.1 GCA_005792205.1 Bacteroidota bacterium
ATCATATTCACTTCTTCAATCAAGTTGTAATATTTTTCAAAGACCTTTGAAAAAACAATACATTCACTCTTTCCAAAAAAATCTTCAAGAGTAAGAAATGCCATTTGATTTCCTTTTTTATCTATTTTTTTTACAACATTTGAAATTACTCCACAAATTTTTACGAGAGAATTATTTGGAATATTTTCAATGTTATTCAATTGATGAGTTGCAAACATTTGAATTTCCGTTTGATATTTTTTCAATGGATGACCAGAAACAAAAAATCCTAAAACACTTTTTTCATATGCAAGTTTTTCATTCTCTTCCCAATCCAAAGTATCAGGAAGTTTAGGATAAACTACATTTTCTTCATGCGAAAGAAACAAACTATCTTGATTATTGGACTTTTGTTTGAAAGAAGATTGTCCAAATGAAAGAATTTTTTCAACCATTTCAAAAAGTTGTTTTCTGTTGTCATGCAAAGAATCAAATGAACCAGATTGAATGAGTGATTCAAGAGTTCGTTTATTTACTTGACGAATATTTACATTTTGAATAAAATAAAAAATGTTGGGAAATTTTTTTTCATTTCTTGCTATAGTTATATTTTCAACAGCATTTTCTCCTACTCCTTTTATTGCACTTAAACCAAAACGAATTCCATTTTTTGTAATTGTAAAATCAGAATTACTTTCATTTATATCTGGAGGAAAAATTTGTATATTTAATTTTTGACATTCGTCAATAAGTTCTACGATTCTTTTTGTGTCATCCATTTCACAAGACATTGTAGATGCCATAAATTCAAATGGAAAATGAGATTTAATATAAGCCGTTTGATAAGCAACAGTTGCATAAGCAACACTGTGGGATTTATTAAAACCATATGATGCAAACTTTTCAATTAAGTCAAAAATTTCTTTTGCAATTTTTTCTTTTATTTTGTTTTGTACTGCTCCTTCTACAAATTCTTTTTTCTGTTGCTTCATCAATTCTTTATCTTTTTTTCCCATTGCACGACGAAGAATATCTGCTTTTGATAAAGAGAATCCTGCAATTTCACTTGCCATTTTAATCACTTGCTCTTGATAAACAATTATTCCATATGTTTCTTTTAAAATTGGTTCAAGATTTGGATGAATATATTCAATGGCTTGAGTTCCATTTTTCCGTGCAATAAAATCATCTATCATTTGCATTGGTCCGGGACGATATAACGCATTCATCGCAACAAGATCAGAAATCGAATTGGGTTTTAGTTTCCTAAGAGCATCTTTCATTCCTGAACTTTCAAATTGAAAAACTCCTGTTGTAATTCCTTTGGAAAATAAGTCAAAAATTTTTTCATCATCATCAGGAATTTTTTCCAAATCAATTTTGACATTATGATTTTTTTCTACTAATTCAATTGCCTTATCAATTATGCGAAGTGTTTTGAGTCCCAAAAAATCCATCTTCAAGAGTCCAACTTTTTCCAAATCAAGCATACTATATTGTGTCATCAATTCCGTTGATGGTGTCTTAAAAAGTGGAACATAATCAGATAAATTTCCAGGAGCAATTACAATTCCTGCTGCATGCATTCCTGAATTTTTATTCATTCCTTCAAGTGTAAGAGAAATTTCTAACCATTCTTGAATTTTTTTATCGCCATTTTTTTTTAGTTCTTTCAAATCAGGAATTTGTTCATATGCATCTTTTAGCTCCATAACTTTTCCTTGAAAAGTTGGAATTTGTTTTGTAAGTGGTTCAATTGTAGAAAGTGGAATTCCTAAAACTCTTCCAACGTCTTTTAAAACCGCTTTTGATTGTAGTGTGTTAAACGTGATAATTTGTGAAACTGCATTCTCTCCATATTTTTGTTTCACATATTGAATTACTAAATCTCGTTTTGAATCAGTAAAATCAATATCAATATCTGGCATTGAAATTCTATCAGGCTTTAAAAACCGTTCAAAAAGTAAATCATATTTAAGAGGATCAATTGTTGTAATTTGAATCGCATACGAAACTAAACTTCCCGCAGCACTTCCTCTTCCGGGACCAACTCTTACACCAAGTTTTCTTGCTTCATTTATGAAATCTTGAACAATCAAAAAATATCCCGCATAACCCATTTGATTTATAACTTTAAGTTCATGTTCAAGTCGGGATAAAATTTTTCCATTCACATTTGGATACAATTTTTTAACTCCTTCGTGTGCAAGTTTTTCTAAATATGTTTCAAGCGATTTTTCACTTTGTGGAAGTGGAAAATTTGGCATATAACTTTTTTTATTATCCAAATTTAAATCGCATTTATCAGAAATTTCCAATGTGGAAAAAATTGCTTCAGGAAATTCACGAAAAAGTTTTTGCATTTCACTTGCACTTTTGAAATATATTTCATCAGTTCCATATTTGAGTTTTTTATAATCAATTTGAACTCCATTTTGACTGGCTTCAGGAATCAAAAGTAAAATATTGTGAGCAAGTGAATGTTCTTTTTTTACATAATGATTGTCATTTGTAGCAACAAGTTTTATATCAAATTCTTTTGCAAGTTGTGGCATCCAATGTAAAATTGGTTTTTCAATTTCAAGAAAATGATTTTGAATTTCAAGATAAAAATCATCTCCAAAAACATTTTTGTAATCTTGACAAATTGCTTTTGCTTTATCAATGTTTCCAATCACTAAATAATCCGCAATTACTCCAACTGGACACGCTGAAAGACAAATAATTCCACTGGAATTTTCTTTGAGTATTTCAAAATCAATTCGTGGTTTGTAATAATATCCTTCAGTGTGTGCAAGTGAAGAAAGTTTGATTAGATTTTTATATCCAATTTCATTTTTCGCAAGAAGAACTAAGTGATTGTATATACCTCTTCCTGATGAAGGTTGTTTCCCTTCAACTCTACTTAACTTATCAAAACGACTTGTGTTATGAGGTGCAATATAAAACTCACTTCCAATAATTGGTTTTATATTTTTCGATTTTGCTTTGTAGTAAAACTCAATTGCTCCAGTTAAAACACCATGATCTGTAAGAGCAACAGAAGACATTTTATTTTCAATTGTAGCATCAATTATCGCATCAATTGTAGATGCGCCATCAAGTAAACTATAATGCGAATGATTATGAAGGTGAACAAATTCTGACATTTATATAAAATAAAAAGCAAAAAAAAATACAAAAAAAATTGGAACTAAAAGGAAAATGTTTTTCAAAAATAATGTACAAAAGAGGAAGGCAAAAAAAGTATATGAAGACAAAATAAAATATTGGATTCTATTTTGTCGGGGCGAGAGGATTCGAACCTCCGACTTCTTGCTCCCAAAACAAGCGCTCTAGCCGGGCTGAGCTACGCCCCGAAAAAAAATATTCCAAAGATACAATTTTTTTTACACAATTTTATTTTGATAAATTGGAATTGAAAATACAATTTCAAGATTATATAAGTAAAATGTTTTAAATCAATAATAAATGATTTTAAATATGTTTTTAATTTTTCACCAGATAATTTCGTCCCGTTTCGTTCAAAAATGACTTCATTTTCGTCTCAGTGAAGCATATTTGTGACCAAAATGATTACATTTTCCGGAAAATAGAGTGTATTTTTACGAAAGTACTATCATTTCGGTCAAAAGTAAAGCATTTCGACGAGGAAAAATACTCTTCTTATGAAAAAAAATGTTTCAAAATAATGACTTCCATTATTGACAATTTTCCAAAACCCAAACTTTATTTTTCCATCGCTTCTTCCACCATTTGATTTGCTAATTCTTTTCCCAAAAATTTATCAATCATGTTATGAATTAAATATAACAGTGGCGTCATTAAAATTGCAATGAAAAATTTGTATATATAATTTACAATTGCAATTGCAATAACTTGATTAAAACTCCATCCGCTTCCAATATAAAACGCAATAAATAACACGACAAAACTATCAATCAATTGAGAAACCAAAGTTGAACCCGTTGCACGAAACCAAATTTTTGAACTTCCAGTTATTTTTCTCAAATATCTAAACACAGTAACATCCACAATTTGCCCAATCAAAAAAGCAACAAGCGAACCAATAATTATCCAATTTCCTTGACTAAAAATTGTGTTGAAGGCAACATCCATATTTATTTTTCCAAAACTTGTTTCACGAAAAATCCAAAAATCAGATGGCGCCAAATTCATAGAAAAATAAATCATCACATAAGCATAAGCAATTAAAATCGCAGTTGTGTAAGAAATTAACCGTACACCTTTTTTTCCAAAATACTCATTGATAATATCAGTCATTACAAATACAATTGGCCAAAGTAAAACTCCCGCAGTAAAATTGAATGATAAATTTTCAATTCCAAATAAATTTATTTCAAACGGCAAAATGCCAATAGTTTTTTCAAGGGAAAAAATTTTTACACCAATAAATTCTGCAACAAGTGCATTTGAAATAAAAAAACCTCCAAGAATAAAAAACAAAATATCTTTTTTCTCACGCATATTTTAAAAATATAGAAAAAATAAATTGAATATATTTAAAAGATTTTTCGAAAGAATTTCTATCCTAAAAAAACTAACAGATTAGACAAACAAAAAAATATCTATGAGCAATTTTCAAACACGACATATTGGAACTTGGAATCAAACTGAAAAAAATGAAATGTTAAAATCAATTGGTCTAAATTCACTTGACGAATTGATTGAAAAAACTGTTCCCAATAATATTAAATTAGATAATGAAATCAATATTGAAAATGGAATCAGTGAATTTGATTTGATAAATCATTTGAGACAAATCGCAAACGAAAATAAAGTGTTTAAATCTTTTATTGGACTTGGATTCTACAACACAATTTTGCCAAATGTAATTCGCAGAAATATTCTTGAAAATCCCGGATGGTATACACAATACACTCCATATCAAGCAGAAATTTCGCAAGGAAGATTGGAAGCACTTTTAAATTTTCAAACTATGATTTGCGATTTAACTAAAATGGAAATTGCAAATGCATCTCTTTTAGATGAAGCAACTTCATCTGCAGAAGCAATGTTAATGGCATTTAATTTGGTCAACAAAACCAATTTGAATAGAAAAAAATTTTTTGTTTCAGAATATATTTTTCCACAAACAATTGATGTAATAAAAACACGCGCAGAAGCACTTTCCATCGAAATTGAAATTGGGAATTTTGAAAAAATAAATTTTGACGAAAACTATTTTGGGGGAATTATTCAATGTCCAAATTCAAACGGAGAAATTTTGGATAATAAAAATTTTATTGAAAAAATTCATTCTATTGGTGGACTTGCAATTGGAATTTATGATTTGATGAGTTTGTGTATAATTGAACCTGAAAAAATATTTGACATTATAGTTGGCTCATCACAAAGGTTTGGAATTCCATTTGGATTTGGTGGTCCAAATGCAGCTTTTTTTGCAACTAAAAATGATTTTATAAGACAAATTCCTGGAAGAATAATTGGCGTATCAGTTGACGCAAATGGAAATAACGCATATAGAATGACGCTCCAAACTCGTGAACAACATATAAGAAGAGAAAAAGCAACTTCTAATATTTGCACTTCACAAGCACTGCTTGCAATAATTTCTGGAATGTATGCTATTTATAATGGAAGCGATGGACTAACAAATATTGCAAAAAAAATTAACCACCTAACTGCAACATTAGATAATGTATTACAACAACTTGGATTTAAACAATTAAATAAAAATTATTTTGACACTTTAAAAATTGAAACAGAATTTGTTGATAAAATAAAATCAATTGCTTTAAAACACCAAATCAATTTTAGATATTTTGACAGTGAAAATCATATCGGAATTTCACTTGATGAAACAACAAGTTTAAAAGATGTTTTTACAATTGCAAAAATTTTTGCTTTAGCAATTGAAAAAAGTTTTGAAGAAAAAAAAATTACAGAATTTGAAAATAAAAGTTTGATTGGATTTGAAAGAAGTGGAAATATATTAAATCATAAAATCTTCAATAAATATCGTAGTGAAACTGAATTGATGAGATATATAAAAAAATTGGAAAATAAAGATTTATCTCTTACGCATTCAATGATTCCACTTGGTTCTTGTACAATGAAACTCAATTCGGCAAGTGAACTTATTCCAATCTCTTGGCAAAAATTTTCTGACATTCATCCTTTCGTTCCACAAAATCAAGCAAAAGGATATTTGAAAATAATTTCTGAACTTAAAAAGTACCTGTGTCAAATCACGGAATTTGACGATGTTTCATTTCAACCAAATTCTGGAGCACAAGGAGAATATGCAGGACTTCTTGTGATAAAAAAATATTTGCAAGACAAAAAACAATTTCAACGAGATACGGTTTTAATTCCTTCTTCTGCACATGGAACAAATCCTGCAAGTGCTGCAATAGCGGGATTTAAAATTATTATTGTAAAATGTGATGCGTTTGGAAATATTGATATTGACGATTTAAAATTGAAATGTAGTGCGAATAAAAAAAATCTCGCTGCTCTTATGATAACATATCCATCAACTCACGGTGTATTTGAAGAAAACATTGTTGAAATTTGTGAAGTTATTCATAAACACAGTGGACAAGTTTATATGGATGGAGCAAACTTAAATGCACAAGTTGGTTTGACAAATCCAAAAAAAATTGGAGCAGATATTTGTCACATCAATCTTCATAAAACATTTGCAATTCCACACGGTGGAGGTGGTCCTGGAATGGGGCCAATTTGTGTTGCAAAACATCTTTCAAAATATTTGCCAACTCACACACTTGTAAAAGTTGGTGGAAAGAAAGGAATATCATCAGTTTCTTCAACACCTTTTGGAAGTGCAAGTATATTGATAGTTTCTTATGCTTATATAAAAATGTTGGGAAAAGAGGGATTAAAAAACACAACCCAATTTGCAATTTTAAATGCAAATTATTTGAAAAATAATTTGGAAAAATATTTTAAAGTTCTTTATAAAGGAAAAAATGGAACTTGTGCTCATGAATTTATTTTGGATTTCCGTGAGTTTAAAAAATATAATATTGAAGTTGAAGACATTGCAAAACGATTGATGGATTATGGATTTCATGCTCCAACTGTTTCATTTCCAGTTGCGGGAACTTTGATGATTGAACCAACTGAAAGCGAATCCAAATATGAACTTGATAAATTTATTCTTGCAATGCAATCAATTCATAATGAGATTTTAGAAATTGCAAATGGTGTTGCAAATAAAAATGATAATGTATTAAAAAATTCTCCTCATACAGAATTTGAAACTGTAAATGATAACTGGAAACATTCTTATACAAGAACAAAAGCAGCATTTCCTGTTCAGTACTTAAAAGAAAACAAATTTTGGCCAAGTGTAGGAAGAATCAATAATTTGTATGGCGATAAAAACTTAGTTTGTAGTTGTCTGCCAATTGAAGAATATGTCTGATTATTTTTTTGTTGAAAAAAAATTTATTTTTAGAAACCATTTGATAATTGATGAAAATGAACTACATCATTTAAAAAATGTGTTGCGAAAAGAAATTAGTGAAATAATTTTTGTAGTTGATGGAATTGGAAATTGTTATGAAGCAAAAATTTTAAGTTATACAAAACTAAATTGTGAATGTGAAATAATTTCTATTCAAAAAAATTTTTCTGAACCAAAAAATGATTTGACACTTGCTGTTGGAATGTTGAAAAATTCATCTAAATTTGATTTCATTGTAGAAAAAGCAACAGAACTTGGAATAAAAAAAATTATTCCAATGATTACAAAAAATACTATTACAAAATTTGCGAAAACAGAACGATGGAATAAAATTGCACTTGCATCAATGAAACAATGTGGAAGAGGATTTTTACCAATTGTAGAAGAAGCAAAAGAAATTAAAAAAATAATTTTGGATTCAATGCATTACGAAAAAAAATTGATTCCGTACGAATTTGAAAATGAAAACAAAGAAATAAAAATCCAAAATTCAGGAATTATTTTAATTGGTTCAGAAGGCGGTTTTACAAAGGAAGAAATCAAATTTGCCATTGAAAATAAATTTGAAACAATTTCTCTTGGAAACAGAAGATTGCGAACCGAAACCGCAGCAATTGTAAGTTGCGCTAAATTTGTTGAATAAAGTTTAGTATTGATTTTACTACTTCATTCTTTGTTTTTGTAGAAGTAGAAATTTTAAATGTAGAAAGTTTTTCGTAGTATGGTGTTCTTTGTTGAATTAAAATTTTTATTTCTTCATTTAATTTCAAATTGGGAAAAAACCTAACTCTATTTTTACTTTTTTGAATTCTTTTTTCAATTATTTTAATATTAGAAGTTAAGTAAACGCAAATATTTTTTTTCAAAATATTTCTATTCTTTTTCTTTTCAATAATTCCTCCCCCACAATCAATAATATAATTTTCTTTATCAACAAGTTTTGCTAAAACTTCGCTTTCAATTTTTCTAAAATGATTCCATCCTTTTTTTTCTATAATTTGGAAAATTGTTTCATCTTCTTTTTTTTCAATTAAGTTATCTATAGAGATATATTTTTTTTCCAACTCTTTTGCAACTAACTTTGAGATTGTAGTTTTTCCAACTCCACGAAACCCAATAAAATAAACGTTTTTCATCGCATTTCATTCAAAACTTTTAAAACAATTTTTTGATTTACATCAACATTGAATTTACAATTTCCAATTTTATCAATAATAGAATATTTTACTCTTCCTCCAAAATTTTTCTTGTCGTTATAAGTTTTTAAAATTATCTTTTGAGAAGAGATATATTTTGGAAGTTGAGTTGGAAGTTTAGAGTTTTTTAAAATTGTTTCAATTCGTTTGCATGTATTTTCATCAATAAAATTAAGTGTTTTTGCAATTCTACTTTCTACAACCATTCCAATTGAAATCGCATACCCATGTCGCAGTTTGTAATTGGAAAGTGTTTCTATTGAATGACCAATTGTATGTCCGAAGTTTAAAATTTTTCTTATTCCAGATTCTCTTTCATCTTGTTCAATCAATTTTGCTTTCAATTTACAATTCCATTTAATCACTTTCAAAAGGATTTTTTCATCACAAGATAAAATTTTTTCAATATTTTTTTCAAGAAACAAAAAAAAATCTACATCTTGAATAAGTGCTTGTTTAATAACTTCAGCAATACCATTCACAAATTCACTTTGTGAAAGTGTGGAGAAAAAATTTATATCTGAATACACAAATTTGGGTTGATGATATGCACCAATTAAATTTTTTCCTACAAAATGATTTACAGCCGTTTTTCCTCCAATACTACTATCACATTGCGAAATAAGTGTTGTTGGAAGTTGAATAAATTTAACCCCACGAAAAAGTGTTGCAGCAACAAATCCCGAAACATCCCCAACAACTCCTCCTCCGAAGCCAATAATTGCACAGTCCTTTCCAATATTTGAACTTAAAATTTTATCTTCCAACAATTCTTTTGTTTTTCTATTTTTATTTTTTTCTCCTGATGGAAAATCAATCAAAATAAAGTTTAAATTATTTTTTTCAAATAAATTAGAAATAAATTTTCCATAATATTTTTTCACATTTGAATCAGTGATTATTACATATTTATTTGCACAAATATGTTTTTTTAAATATGATGGAAATTTTTCAACAACATTTTTTCCAATATGAATGCTATAAGAATTATCCTCAATGTTTTTGAGTTTAATTTTAATCATAGAAAATTTTTAGATAAAGTTTGGATATATATTTTTCAGTCACTATATAAAAACTAATTTTACCTTTTTACAAAATAATTTGCTGAAAAATTTTTACAAGAAGAAATGTAGAACTCTAAATAACACAATAAAAAATAATGCAAACATAATTCCCTTTTTATTTACAGTTTTTCAATTAAGAAAAAACTTATTTTTTCCATCTTTCAAGTTTTGGAATCCCTTTTACAAAAAATCCCGCAATAAATTTTGGAAAATGCATCTCTATCAATTTCATTTTTACAAATTCCTGCATTTCACCAACAGTTATATTTTCCTGCAAAAACTTTCCATCAACATAACAATAACTGCAATACATATCGCTAACTGTTTTATCAGCGTTTGTTCCTCCACCATTAGGATCTTTTTTAAGTGGCATTCCACAACTTTGACAGTTTTTGTTTTTTTTTATATCACTCATACTTCAATAGGTTCTTTTTTTATAGTTTTTGTTTTAGTTGTTTTAACTCTATTACCAACTGTATTTATTGGCTTTTCTTCAACATCAGGATATGTGTAGATATCGTATTTATAGTTTCGTAAAATTATATCATTTCCATTTCTACCAACAACATATTGAGGAAGAAGTGGAATTTTTCCACCACCTCCGGGAGCATCAATTACAAACTGAGGAATTGCAAGTCCTGATGTATGGCCACGAAGTTTATCCATAATTTCCAAACCAACTTTTACAGGAGTTCTAAAATAATTTGCTCCTTTTGTAATATCTGCTTGATAAATATAATATGGGCGAACTCTCATTGTCAAAAGTTTTCTCATAAGTTCAAGCATAGTATCAGGATTATCATTTATATTTTTCATTAACACTGTTTGGTTTCCAACAACACATCCACTATCAGCTAACATTTCACACGATTGTTTTGCTTCTTGAGTACATTCCCATGGATGATTGAAATGTGTATTGACATAAATAGGATGATATTTTTTCAACATACTGCACAATTTTTTTGTAATTCGTTGAGGAAGTACACATGGCATTTTTGTTCCAAGACGAATTATTTCAAGATGGGGAATTTCTCTCAATGCTTTCAAAATCTTTTCTAACATATGATCCGTTAGCATAAGAGGATCTCCTCCTGAAAGAATCACATCTCTCACTTCTTTGTGTGAAGCAATATAATCAATTCCATCTTGAATATATTTCATATTTATTTTTGTAGAATCACCAACTTTTCTTTTACGAGTACAAAATCTACAATACATTGAACATTGACTTGTTACAAGAAATAAAACTCTATCGGGATAACGATGTGTTATACTTGGAACGGGAGAATCTCGCTCTTCATTCAATGGATCTTCGGGAAAACTATCTTCATGTAATTCTTTTTCATCAGGAATACATTGAAGCCAAATTGGATCTCCCGGATATCTGATTAAACTTAAGTAATATGGGTTAATTCTGATATGAAAAAGTTTATTTAGTTTTACTGCAAGTTCAGGATTAAAGTTGAACCGCTCTACTAAATCTTTTCCACTGTCAATGCTTCGTCTTAATAATTCTTGCCAAAGTTCCATAAAGTATTTTGTGTTGGTTATTAAAAATATTTTGAGTAAATGATTAAATCGTCATTTTCATTATAAAATTTTTTTATGCGGACAATTTGTGTGTAATCACAACTTAAATAAAACTTATTTGTATTTTCGTATTTAGATTGAGATGATGTTTCAACAAGAAGAAGTTTGCAACCAATTTTTTTTAAATAGTTTTCAGCATCGTTTAAAAGAAATTTTCCAACTCCACTGTTTTGAAATTTTTTCTTCACAGCAATCCAATACAAATCAAATGTAAATTTTGTCATTGGTCTTTTCCCAATACAATAATATCCAATAACAATATCCATATCATCCACACAACAAAATATGTGATAATCATTTTGATTTGAATTATTCAAACTTACATCAATAAGTTCCATTGCAACATCAATTTCTTTTTTTTTAAATAGTTCAATTTCTTCAAGAATTATTTTTATTTCTTCTCTATCTTTTTTTTCTAATTTTCTAATTAACACAAAAAACTTTTTCTCTTTCAATTGCACAATTTACAATTGATTCAATTAACTTTTCATAAGTTAATCCAAACACATTTGCTGCTGCTACAAATCCTGAATCAGTTGAAAGATCTGGATTTGGATTTATTTCCAACACAAATGGATTACCAAACTTATCAATTCTCATATCAACTCTTGCGTAATCTCGAAGTGATAAAATTTCATACGATTCAAGTGCAATAGTGTGAATTTTTTCTATAAGTTTTTGTTCGATATTTACAGGACAAACTCTAATGGTATTTTCAAATTCAATTGTTCCTTTCATCCACTTTGCATTATATGTTACAATTTTTGGAAAATTTTCTGGAAGTGAAGTCATTTCAATTTCAGAAAGAGGAAGCACATTTATATTTTCTCCATTTCCTAAAATTGCAACATTGATTTCTCTTCCATCAATAAATTCTTCCACAAGTGCATCTTGATTGAAATTTGTGTGAATGTATTTTATTCTATTAAAAAGTTCAGTTTGATTTTTTACAACAGATTCATTTTCAATTGCTATACTTGCATCTTCTTTCAATGGTTTTACAATGAGTGGAAATTGCAAGTTGTGTGAAATTTTTTTTGAATTTAATTTTGCAACAAAAAATTTTGGTGTTGGAATTTTGTGATATGAAAGAATTTCCTTTACACGAGATTTATTCAAAAGCGTTCCAAGTGTAAGTGCGTTTGAGCCAGTATAATTTATACTCATCAACTCATACATTGAGGCAACACACATTTCTTTACTTGCATCGTGTCCAACCGATTCACAAAGATTGAAAACCAAATCAGGTTTTTCTAAATCTAAAAATGAAAAAAGTTTTTCAACATTTCCATCTGTTCCAAAAACACTTGCATTTGAAATTTGTTTTAGAGCAGAAAAAATTGTATCAATTCCTTCTTGAATTTGAGATTGTGATAAATCCACATTTTCAGTTGGAATTCCTGCTCCTTCTGCAAATACTGGTAAATTGTAAATAAGTGAGATTGAAAAATCAGATTCCATTTAAGTTAAATTATTTCGTACTGCTGCTAAATGTAAAACCGTTAAAAGCAATTCATCATAACTAATTCCTGCACTTCGTGCTGCTTTTGGAAAACACGAATTATCTTCAACCTTTGGCAAAATTCCCGGAAGTGGATTTATTTCAATTATGTTTGGTGTTTCAAATTCATCCAAACGAATATCAATTCTTGCCCAATCTCTACAGCGAAGAACTTTGAATGTTTCCAAACAAATTTTTTCAATTTTATTTTTGAGAGTGGAAGAAATTTTTGCGGGACATTCAAAAATATCAAGTGGCGATTCTTTTGTATCCCAAATCCATTTTGCTTCATATGAAAAAATTGGATTTACATTTTTGGGCAATGAATCAAAATTGATTTCAACAATTGGAAGAACTTTCACATCATTTCCATTTCCAAGAAGTGCAACTGTAAATTCTTTTCCAGTTAAATATTTTTCAACTAATGCTGGTTGATTGTATTCAACTAAAATTTTTTCTACAACAGATACCAATTCTTTTTTATTTTTTACGACACTTGAATTAAAAATTCCCTTGCTTGAACCTTCGTGAAGTGGTTTTACAAAAAGTGGAAATGAAATTTCAATAGAATCTATTTGAGATAAGTTTTCAATAACACAAAATTGTGCTGTTGGAATTTTATAATAACTTAAAATTTCTTTTGTGCGAGATTTATCAAGACAAGTTGCAAGTGTAAGCGGCTCAGAACCGGTATATGGAATGCTTAAAAAATCAAGCATCGCAGGAATTTGTGCTTCACGAGAAATTCCATTTATACATTCTGAAACATTGAAAACAATTTGGGGTTTATGCAAAAGCAAATTTGAAAAAACATTTTCATTTGCTTCAATTGGAATTACATTGTGAAGAACAGAGAGAGAATTTTTTACTGCATCAATTGTTTCTTGTGAGTCCCATTCAGCAAAAACATCCACATTTTTTTTTTGAGAAACTTCTTCTGCTAAAAATTTTTTTCCGTTATTGTTAAAATTATTTTTTTCATCACATTGATTTGACTCAATATTTTCAGGCTTCAAATTATATATGAGTGCAACATCAAGATCTTGTACAAAACTATTCAAATAAAATTTTTTCTTTCGTGAAACATATTCTTACAACAAATATGAAAAAAAAAAAATTCACAAACAACAAAATTGAGAAAAAATTTTATTTTTTTTTAAAAATTTTTATACACACCAAAAAAATAAAAGGATTTTATCACACGATAAAATCCTTTTTGAAAAAAAATTTAAATTTCTAATCTACTTTTTCAACTTTAATCATATCAATTGAATTTGTTTGTAAAAGAGGAAGACCTGCAACTTCAATAACCATCTCTCCTCTATTTACATATTTTGTATCCACAAGTGTTTCTCTAATACTTTTGAAACCGGTTTCCATACTTTTAGGAAAATGATGAACATTTATTCCATGAACTCCCCAAAGTAAATTTAGTTTTCTCAAAATAATATCGCTATTTGTAATTGCAATAATTTTTGCTTTCGGACGAAAACTTGAAATTGTCTTTGCAATTTCTCCATCAGTGGTTATTATCACAATTGCATTTGCATTTACTTTTTTTGCAATTACACAAGATGCTCTTGCAATTGCATCATTTACATCAGATGTTGTTTCTTCTGACAAGTTTACATCTTGTTCTTTTAAAATTTTTTCAGCACTGCGAACAATTTTATCCATTGTCACAACAGTTTTTACGGGAAATTTTCCTACTGATGTTTCACCGCTTAACATCACTGCATCTGCTCCATCTAAAACAGCGTTTGCAACATCATTTGTTTCTGCTCTTGTGGGAAAAGGATTTTCTGTCATTGTTTCAAGCATTTGTGTTGCGATGATTAGCATTTTCCCTTGCTCCACAGTTTCTTTTGCAATCATTTTTTGAAGTACAGGAACTTGTTCAATTGGCATTTCAACTCCCAAATCTCCACGTGCAATCATAATTCCATCGCTCATTTCTATTATACTTTTTATATTTGTAACTGCTTCTGGTTTTTCAATTTTAGAAATTATCGGAACATCAAATCCATTTTTCAAAATAAATCTTCGCAAATAATTCACATCATTAGCAGTACGTACAAATGAAAGTGCAATATAATCAACTCCGTTTTGAAGTCCAAAAAGCAAATCTTCTTCATCTTTTTGGGTAAGAGACGGCGAACTTATGTTTGCATTTGGAAGATTGATTCCTTTTTTAGGTTTTAGAATTCCTCCAACAATTATTTTACAAATTATATTTGGATGAGTAGTATCAACAACTTTAAGTTCAATTTTTCCATCATCTATCAAAATTTTATCATCTGGTTTTACATCTTTTGCAAGATGTTTATATGTTGTAGAAATTTTTTCCTCATCGCCAACATAATCATTAACGGTAATTGTGATTTCATCATTTTCTTTTAAAAAAATTTCTGGTTTGGAAAGAAGCCCAACTCTAATTTTTGGACCTTGTAAATCTTGAATAATTGTAATATTCTCTTTACATCGTTTTGCAGAATGACGTACAACATCTATCATCTTTTTATGTTCAGCGTGTGTTCCGTGAGAAAAATTCAAACGAGCAGCATCCATTCCTGCTTTTATCATTTCATCTAAAACTTCTCCTTTACTTGATGATGGGCCAATTGTACAAATGATTTTTGTTTTACCAAATACTTTCATTATAAATTTCTATTTTTTTTGTGTGAGATTTTTTTTCAACATTTACTTTTACAATATAAGAATTAAATTTTTGTTATCTGAAGTTTTTTTGTTTGGAATTTAATCCACCAAAAACTTTGAAATATTTTTCTATGAGATTTTTAATTTCTTGTTTAATTGTTTCTGTTTTCATAATTGAAAAAATTTTTTCTCAATAAAATAAAAAAAGCAGTAACAAAATCATAAGCGAGATTTTGTTTTCTGCTTTCAATAAATTTGGAAAATTAAATGTTTTATTTTTCTAAAAAAAATATTCTCTATCAATTATCAAAAACGAATGCAAATTTTATGCCGCAC
>SXSO01000116.1 GCA_005792205.1 Bacteroidota bacterium
GCACCTTTTCTAACATTATCGGCAACAATCCAAAGATTTAATCCATTTTTTATGCTTTGATCTTTTCTAATTCTTCCAACAAAAACATCATCTTTATTTGCACAATACAATGGCATTGGATATAGTTTATTTTTTATATCATCAATTATAGTAATGTTTTTGTTTTTTTTCAATATGGAAAAAATATTTTCAATTTTAAATTCTTTTTTAAACTGAATATTTACAGATTCGCTATGTGAATAAAAAACAGGAACGCGTGTGCAAGTTGCAGAAATCTGAATTTTTGAATCATTGAAAATTTTTTTTGTTTCGTCAATCATTTTAATTTCTTCTTTTGTATTATTTCCATAGACAAACTCATCAACTTGTGGAATTATATTATGTAGAATTTGATGTGGAAATTTTTTCAAATTAGAATTTTTTTTAGTTTCATTTTCAAGTTGATCAATTCCTCTTTGTCCCGCTCCAGAAACTGATTGAAATGTAGTTACAACAATTCTTTTAATATGAAATAAATCGTGAAGTGGTTTTAAAGTAACAACCATTTGAATTGTGGAGCAATTAGGGTTTGCAATTATTTTGTTGTGTTTCAAAAGAGCGAATGGATTTACTTCAGGAACAACAAGTGGAACATCTTTTTGCATTCTATAAAAACTACTGTTATCAATAACAATAACACCACTTTCTATTGCAAGTGGAACATATTTTTTACTAATTTCTGAACCTGCTGTAAAAAAAATAAATTCATGTTCATGAAATGTTTTTTCATCAAGTTTTTCCACTTTGATGATTCTATTTCCAAATTTAATTTCTTTTCCAATTGATTTTTCAGAGGCAAAAAGCTTTAAGTTTCTAAGGGGAAATTTTCTTTTTTTTAATACTTCAATAACTTTTCTTCCAACCAATCCAGTTGCTCCAACAATTGCTACATCAAATAATTTCATATCAAATAAACTTCAACCAATTATTTTTATTGTTTCCATTTAATACAATATCAAAAAATTTTTCCTGAAGTTGTTTTGTAATTGGTCCAACTTTTCCATTGCCTACTTGAATTTTATCAATTGAACGAATAGGTGTTATTTCTGCAGCAGTTCCTGTAAAAAAAACTTCATCAGCAATAATAAGAAACTCTCTTGGAATATTTAATTCTTTTACTTCAAGATTAATTTCTCTTGCAAATTTAATAACAGTATCTCTTGTAATACCAAGCAAAATTCCAGAAGATGCAGATGATGTATATAAAATACCATCTTTTATAATAAATAAATTTTCTCCACTTCCCTCACTTACGAATCCATTTTTATCTAATGCAATTCCTTCAGCATAACCAGAAAGAACTGCTTCCATTTTTATCAATTGTGAGTTTAAATAATTTCCTGCTGCTTTTGAAAGTGTTGGAGTAGTATTTGCAGAATTCCTTTGCCAAGTGGAAACCATGACATCAATTCCATTATCAAGTGCTTCTTTTCCAAGATATTTTCCCCATTCATATGCAATTATAGAAACATCAACTGGACAATTTAGTGGATTAACTCCAACTTCACCATAACCACGATAAACAATAGGTCTTATATAACATTCTTTGTAATCGTTTGCTTTGACGGTTTCTATAATTCCATTTTCAATTTCCTGAATGGAATAAGGAATTCCAGCACGATAAATTTTTGAAGAATCAAAAAGACGATTTACATGTTCTCTCAAACGAAAAATTGCTGAACCGTTTTTTGTTTTGTAACATCTTATACCTTCAAACCAACATGAACCATAATGAATAACATGAGAAAGGATATGAATTTTTGCATCATCCCAATTTACAAATTTTCCGTTCATCCAAATTGTTTTTGCTTTATTAATTGGCATATTCTATAAATTTATAATGTAAAATAAAATAGGAAGGGAATTTTTTGAAACTGTTTTCATCACAAAATTTAAATTTTTTTTAAAAGATAAGGAATTTTAAACTAAGTAAATTTTTATTTTATAATAAAATTTTACAAAAAATAAAAATTCATATCTTTATATATATTTTTAATACAAAACTTGTGTTTCAAACAAAAAATAAGATAGAAAAATTTTTAGATAAAAACAAAAATTTATATTTTAAAGATGAGGTTTTAGAGTTGTATAAAATTGCATTTTTAAATAATAAAATTAATGTTTTTCAAACTATGGTTTTCTATGGAAAATCAGTTTTTCAAATTTCAAACTTATTAAAAAAACACACCAATGAAACAGTAGAAAAAATTACAGACGAATTTCATTTACAAATAAAAAATACAAAAGAAAATTTATTAACTTTAACAGAAATAGCAAATGAAAGTACACAATCAATTTTCAATAAAAAATTTTTAGAACATACTCAAGATGCATTTTCAAGTTTTTTAAAATTATGTTCAGATTTTACTCAAATAAAAAATTGGGAAATAGATAAATATGAATCCCTCTAAAATTTTTTCTGTATTATTTTTTGTAGGACTAATTTTTTGGATTGGTTCTACTATTGCACGATTTACAGTCAGCAATGAGTTGTTGATTATGGGAACTTTAGATTTTAAACCCAA
>SXSO01000117.1 GCA_005792205.1 Bacteroidota bacterium
ATTGCCGTTCTTGAACTTGGAACAAACCATATTGGAGAAATTGAATATCTAAAAAATATTGTGTTGCCAACTCATTCACTCACAACAAATATTGGAAAAGAGCATTTGGAATTTTTTTCTTCAATTGAAAATATTGCAAAAGAAGAAACAAGTATTTTTTCAAATAATACATTTTCCTTTTTAAATATAGATGATATTTGGATTTCTAACATTGTGGATAATTTTTCAAATAAAATTACATATTCACTTGAAAAAAATTCTGATATAAAATGTAAAATAAAACATATTTCTAATTTTGGTTTTCCAATAATTGAAATTTTTAATTCTAAAAAAAATGTAGAATTAAATTTACAAATTGCAGGAAACCATAATATTTACAATACTCTTGCAACGGTTTCAGTTGCATTTCATTTTGGAATAACTGAAGAAAATATAAAACATTCATTAGAAAATTATTCCCCATACAAAAGTAGATTTGAAATTATAAAATGCAAAAATAACATTGTAATTATAGATGATACTTACAATTCAAATCCATCTTCTGTTTTGGAATCAATATCTACATTTGATAAAATGGAATGTGATGGAAAAAAAATTATCGTATTTGGTGATATGCTTGAACTTGGAAAATTTTCTAAAGAAGAACATATAGATATTGGCAAAGAAATTTCCAAATATAATTTTGATTGTTTTTTTGGATTTGGAAAAAATTCTATTTTCACATTTCACAACACAAAAATAAATTTTAAAAAATATTTTGACAATAAAAGTGATTTAATCAAAACTCTAATAAATACAATAGAAAACAATAGTATTATATTAGTGAAAGGTTCAAATGGTATGAAGATGAATGAAATTGTAAATTCTCTAAAAGAAAAATTTTAATAGAATGTTTTATTATCTTTTAAAATATATAAATGAATTTTATTCGGTTCCGGGTTTTGGAGTTTTTCGTTATATAACATTTAGAGTTGCACTTGCAACGATTTCTGCACTTATTTTTTCATTTTGGTTAGGTCCAAAAATAATTTCCAAACTAAAAGAAAGACAGATTGGCGAACTTGAAAAAACTGAAGCTCCAAAAACGCACAAACAAAAAGCAGGAACTCCAACGATGGGGGGAATCATAATTTTATCAGCAACAATTATTCCTTCGATTCTTTGGTCAGATATCTTAAATTCATATGTTATTTTAATTTTATTTGTAGCAATTTCACTTGGAATAGTTGGATTTATTGATGATTATTTAAAGGTTGTAAAAAAGAAACCTAAAGGTTTGATTGAGAGAGATAAATTGATTGGACAATTTATTGTTGGAAGTGTGTTGGGAATTTCAGTTTATTTTTTTCCAGAAATTTTTGATAAAAATCTTCCTTCGATAAAATCATCTACTGTTGTTCCGTTTTTAAAAAATACATTTTTAGATTTTGGATATTTTTATATTCCGTTTGTAATTTTTATAATTACTGCATCTTCAAACGCTGTAAATTTAACTGATGGATTAGATGGACTTGCTTCAGGAACTGTTGGAATTGCTGCAACATCACTTATGGTGATTAGTTATTTGACGGGAAATTTTATTACAAGTAAATATTTATTTCTTCCTTTTTTAAATCAAAGTGCTGAACTTACAATTTTTTGTTCAGCATTGGTTGGTGCATCAATTGGTTTTCTTTGGTTCAATTCACATCCCGCAGAAATTTTTATGGGAGATACAGGTTCGCTTGCTCTTGGAGGTTCAATTGGAGCATTGTGTATTATGTTAAAACAAGAATTTTTGCTTCCAGTAATAGGAGGAGTTTTTTTTATTGAAACACTTTCTGTTTTAATACAACGATATTATTTCAAATACACGAAAAAAAAATATGGGGAGGGAAAAAGGATTTTTAAAATGGCACCACTTCACCATCACTTTGAAATGGTTGGATGGAGTGAACCAAAAATTGTAACTAGATTTTATATTATAGCGATTTTACTTATGATTTTTTCACTTGCAAGTTTAAAATTGAGATGAATGCTGAGGAATTAAAAACAAAAAAAATTTCTATTCTTGGTGCTGCAAGAAGTGGAATTGCTGCTGCTAAAATGTTGAAACAAATTGGTTGTGAAATTTTTGTAAGTGATAATGCAAAAATAAATTTGAATATTATAGATGAATTAAACAACTTAAAAATTCCATTTGAAGGTGAAACACATTCAGAAAAAGTTTTTAACTGTGATATAATTGTAGTTAGTCCTTCAATTCCAAAAAATTCCACGATACTTAATTTTGCAGTTTCAAAAAACATAAAAATTGTTAGTGAGATTGAAATTGCAAGTTGGGTTTCAAAAGGTAAAATTATTGCTGTTACAGGAACTAATGGAAAAACTACAACTACAACTTTGATTGGAGAGATTTTTAAAAACTTTGGATTTAGAACTTTTGTCGGAGGAAATATAGGAAATGCGTTTTCAAATTTTGCACTTGATACTTATGAAAATGATTTTATTGTTTTGGAAGTAAGTAGTTTTCAGCTTGAATTTATTGAATATTTTCATCCTTCAATTGCTATTGTTACAAATATAGCTCCAGATCATTTGGAAAGATATGACGATATGATGGATTATGTTTTAACAAAATTTAAAATTTTAAAAAACCAAAATTCATCTGATTATTTTATTTTCAACCATTCAGATTTTTATACTCAAAAAACTTTAGAACAAAAAAAGATTTCGTCAAAACTGATTCCATTTAGTTCAAACGAAAAATTGCAATTTGGTTTATATCAAGAAGGAGAAAATATTTTTTATGTTGATAATAATCTTACTCAAAAAGTTTGCAACTTAAAGGATTTAAAAATTTTTGGAAAACATAATTATGAAAACATAATGGCGAGTATTGGTTGTGCAATTTTTTCGAAAATCCCAATTTTATCAATTGAACAAAGTATAAATGAATTTAGAGGAGTTGAACATCGTATTGAATTTATTAGAGAAATTGAAGGTGTGCAATTTTTTAACGATTCAAAATCTACAAATGTAGATTCACTTCAAAAAGCACTTGAATCGTTTGATGTGGATAGAAAAATCATACTTTTACTTGGAGGTCGTGAAGCAAAAAATGGAAATAATTACTCACAAGTTTCTGAATTAGTTCAGAAAAAAGTGAAAAAAATTTTTGCATTTGGTGAATCAAGTGAAAAAATTTTAGGAAATTTTTCAAATAAAGTTTCTACACAAATTGTAAATTCTATGGACGAATTAGTTTTTCATTCCAAACTTGAAAGTAAAAGTGGTGATATAATTTTATTTTCACCTGCATGTAAGAGTTTTGATTGGTTTAATAATTATGAAGAAAGAGGAAAAACTTTTAAACAAATTGTAAATCAAATTTAGTTATGACTCAAAAATCAAAAATTTTGCTTCCGCTTTTTTTAATAGTTTTAGTTTTATTGATTTTTCGTATTCCAGTTGTAATGAGTGCTGGTGCGGGAAAAATATTTGCAAAAAATATTTTGCCATCATTTGAAAATGTTTTTCCATATGTTTTATGGTCTTTGATAGGTATTATATTTTTGGCTATTGGATATTTTATTCCATATCAATTTTATACAAAACAAATTTCATTTGGAAAAAACCTAAAACTCAATTTTATTGAAATAGGTTTATTTGTAACTATTTTATTTTTAATTGCCGTTTACTTTATGCCCAAAATAAATAACACGCATAGATGGCTTTCAATTTTTGGATTTTCATTTCAACCATCGGAATTTGCAAGATATATTCTTATTTTTTACTTATCGCATTCAATTGCAAATAAAACAAATTATCCATTACAAAATTATATTTATGGATTTCTACCAAAATTTCTATTTGTAATTTGTTGTGTCTTATTAATTTTATTTGAACCGCACAATTCTATTTCTCTTATTATCATTGCAACAAGTTTTTTAATTTTCATTTTTGCAAAAACAAACATAAAACAAGTTATCGGAACTTATTTTCTGATGGTTATTATCGCAGCATTATTGATTTATACATACAATGATTATGCAATTAAAAGAGTTGAAAATTTTTTGAATGGAAAAGAAAAACAAGATTACACATTAAACCAAAATGAACAAGCACTTGTTGCTTTTGGGAACGGTGGAATTTTTGGTGAAGGACCGGGAAAAAGTAAGCAAAGAGATTTTCATCTTTCAGAACCAACAAATGATTTTGTTTATGCAATCATTGGAGAAGATTATGGATTTATTGGAACATTATTTGTTGCGACTTTATTTTTATCCTTATTTTTTTTTGGATGTAAAACAATAATAAAAATTGAGAATGAATTTGCTCGTTTAATTTCGGTTGGAATAATTTTAAACATTTCAATGCAAGCATTTTTAAATATGGGAGTTGCGTTAAGTTTGTTTCCAAATACAGGGGTTCCACTACCATTTTTAAGTGAAGGAGGAACGGCACTTATTACTTCATCTTTTTTTATTGGAATTTTTTTTAACATTACAAAACAAATTTCTGGAGAAAAATTTCAAGATATATTAAGGGATGAAAATAATGAATTTGAAAATGAATACACAGAAGAAATTGAAGGAAATCAACTTAACCTGAAATTTTAAACTTTATGCAAAGTGAAAAGTTAAAAATTTTATTTGCTGCTGGTGGAACAGGAGGTCATCTTTTTCCTGCGATTACTATTGCTTCTGAAATTAGAACGCAATATCCCAATTCTAAAATATGTTTTGTTGGAACAAAAAATAAAATTGAATCAAAAATAGTTCCACAAAAAGGTTTTGAAATATTTTTTATTTCTGCAAATTCATTTCAGCGAAAAATTTCTATAAAAAATTTTATTTTAATTTTTCAACTTATTTTTTCTTTTATACAATCATTTTTTCTTTTGCTTAAAATAAAACCAAATGTTGTCGTTGGAACTGGAGGATATGTTTGTGGTCCAATAGTTTTTGTTTCGTCAATTTTAAAAATCCCAACTTTAATTCATGAACAAAATATTTTTCCAGGAATTACAACAAAAATTTTATCCAAATTTGTGGATGAAATTCATATTTCATTTGAGGAAGCAAGAAAGTTTTTTAAAGTGAAACAAGAAAAAATTTTTTTAACTGGAAATCCAGTAAAATTTGGAAAAAATATTTCGCAAAGTGAAGCATTAAATTATTTTGGTTTTAATGAGAATGAAAGTTTTAAAACAATTTTGATTTTTGGTGGAAGTTTGGGAGCATCTTCAATTAATAATACAATAATAAATATTATTGATAAATTACTTGAAAAAAATATTCGCATTATTTGGCAAACAGGTGAAACGAGTTTTGAAAAAATTCAAACTAAAGTTTTAAATTTTAAAACCAAATATATTTCTCTTAAAAAATTTATAGATAGAATGGATTTTGCATACTTAATTTCTGATTTGGTAATTTGTCGTGCGGGAGCAACTACAATTTCTGAACTTACATATTTTGGAAAAGCATCAATACTTATTCCATATCCAGTTGCATCTGAAAATCACCAATATGAAAATGCTAAATTTTTATCTGAAAAAAATGCAGCAGAAATTATTTTAGATAGTGATATAGAAAACGAATTGGAAAAAAAAATTTTTAAAATTTTGTTTGACGAAACTAAAATAAAATCACTTGAAAAAAGTGCGATAAGTTTGGCAAATAAAAATTCAGTAAATGAAATTGTAAATCACATTGTGAATTTATCCAAAACATAAAACCATGGAAAGTAAAATTTTTAAATACAAATTAGATACTTATTATTTACAACTCTTGATGTATTTAATAACATTTTTGATTTATGTATTCATAAAAGGTCAATTTATTGAAAACAAGTTTGAATTTATTTTTAAAGATCCAATTCTTTTGATTGTGGTTGTTTTTATTTTGATTGCATTATTTAATTTAATTTTGAATTTGTTCAAAAGTAAAAAAATAGTGATTACAAACGACAGATTGATTTTAAGGACAAGAACAAGTGAAAAAGAAATTTTATTTTCTGAAATTTCATCGATAAAAATTAGCAAAGAGAAAAAAAAATTTTCAGAAGGAAGATTTAAAATTGCAGTTGTAAGAACTCAAAAATTATCTTTTCCGTTGCGAATAAAAATAAAACGATATGAAAAAAGTAGAGAACTTTTGGATGAAGTTAAAAGAATTTCTTCAAATTTTAATTTGAAGAAAAATCAATGAAAAATATTTAACACAAAAAATTGCAGTTTTATGGAAAATTTTCTTTTTATCTTGCTTGGAATTTTAGTCGGAGGTTTAAGTGGTTTTATTGGTGTTGGTGGAGGAGTTCTTGTTATTCCATCATTAGTTTTATTTTTTGGGTTTTCTCAAAAAATGGCTCAAGGAACTTCTCTTGCAATGTTGCTTCTTCCTGTTGGAATTTTTGCTGTTATGGAATATTATAAGCATGGAAATATAAATATACAAGTTGCAATGTTTCTTGCTATTGGATATTTGGTTGGTGCATACTTTGGGAGTTTATTTACAAATCATTTTTCGAACGAAATGATGAAAAAAATTTTTGCAATAATAATGTTATTGATTTCTCTTAAATTACTTTTAGATAAATAAAAAAATAGATGTTTGCTTCTATAAAAAAATTACATTTTGTTGGAATTGGTGGAAGTGGAATGAGTGGAATTGCCGAAATCTTGCTTGATCAAAAATTTCAAGTTTCTGGTTCAGATAAAAATTTAAACGAAGTTACAATACGACTTGAAAAACTTGGTGCAAAAGTTTTTGAAGGGCATTCCAAAAATAATGTTGAAAATGATGTAGATGTTGTTGTGTATTCTTCAGCAGTTCCATTTGATAATGAAGAAATTATTGAGGCACAAAAAAGAAAAATTCCAGTAATTCGTCGTGCAGAAATGTTAGCTGAAGTTATGCGATTGAAATATGGAATTGGTGTTGCTGGAACTCACGGAAAAACAACTACAACTTCAATGATAGGACTTGTATTACTTGAAGGGAGTTTAGATCCAACTGTAATTGTAGGAGGTCGTCTTCATAGTTTTGGTGGAACGAATGCAAGATTGGGAAAAGGAGATTTTATAGTTGTAGAAGCAGATGAATTTGATAGATCATTTCTTTCGCTTACTCCAACAATTGCAGTTCTCACAACACTTGATACAGATCATCTTGATACATATCGTGATTTGGAAGATATAAAGTTAGCGTTCATTCAGTTTGCAAATAAAGTTCCATTTTATGGATTTGTTACATTATGTTTGGATGAAACATCTTTACAAGATATAATGATTCATTTGAAAAAGAAAAAAGTTGTTTCTTATGGATTAAATCCACAAGCAGATGTTCAAGCAGTGGATATAATTTATAAAGAAAATAAAACTGATTTTACAGTTTTGAAAAATAATCTTGAAATTGGAAAAATATCTTTGAACACAATTGGAGTTCACAATGTTCAAAATGCACTTGCATCTATTTCAGTTGCTTTAGAGTTAAAAATTCCATTTGAAAAAATAAAATCTGGAATTGAAAAATTTCAAGGTGTTTATAGAAGATGGGAAAAAAAAGGTGAGGTCAATAGAATTACTTTATATGATGATTATGCACATCATCCAACTGAATGCAGAGCAACTTTACTTGGTGCAAAAAATTCCTTTAAAAGAAGAATTGTGTGTGTGTTTCAACCACATTTATTTTCTCGCACACGAGATTTTTATGAAGAATTTGGGAAAGCATTTTTGCTTTCCGATGTTTTAGTTGTAACCGATATTTATCCTTCTCGTGAAGAGCCAATTCAAGGAATTACGGGAGAGTTAATTTCAAATGCTGCAAAGGAATTTGGTCACAAAGATGTTCACTATGTGAAAGATAAAAAAGAAGTTGCAAATTATCTTTTAAAAATTGTGAGAGAAAAAGATGTTGTAATTACAATGGGAGCTGGTGATATTTATAAATTTGGTGAAGAGTTTTTGAATAAGTTAAAGTGATGGTAGAAGTTGAAAATAATGTTTTTAATTTTCAGAATGTAGTTTCAGAAGGTAAAATTTTTTTCAATGAACCATTGAAATTTCATATTTCAATTAAAGTTGGTGGAATTGCAGATTATTATATTGAACCAAATTCTGAAAGCGAACTTATAAACATATTGAATTTATTGAATGAAAACCATATTCCACTAATTATAATTGGAAATGGAACAAATATAATTGTAAGTGATAGAGGAATTATTGGTGCTGTTTTAAATTTGGAAAGTTTGAGAAATATTGAAATTGATGAAGAAAATATCATTACTATTGAAACTGGTGTTTTAATGAATAGATTTGTGGATTTTTGTATTAAAAATAATTTTCAAGGTGTTGAAATGTTATCTGGAATTCCTGGAACAATTGGAGGTGCAATAGTTATGAATGCTGGTGCTTATGGAAACGATATTTCAAATTATTTAATTGATGTTAAAGTGTTTGAAAATGGAACAATAAAAATAGTTACAAAAGATGAAGCAAATTTTTCATATAGATTTTCAAATTTTCAAAGTAACAAAAGTATTATTTTGAGTGCAAGATTTAAATTTCCAAAAGGAAAATTTGAAGAATTACGTTCTGTTAGAGCAATGTTGCTTAAAAAAAGAAATAGTTCTCAACCACTCAATTTTCCAAACTGTGGAAGCATTTTCAAAAACCCATATCCAAATTACGCAGCAAAAATTATTGAGGAAATTGGATTCAAAGGATTTAGAATTGGAGATGCGCAAGTTTCAGAAAAACATTCTAACTTTATTGTGAATTTAGGAAATGCAACTGCAAACGATATTTTATCAATAGTAAAAGAAATCATAAAAACGGTGAAAGACAAAAAACAAATTCAACTTGAAATGGAAGTCAAACTTCTAGGATTTGAAGAAGATGAATTGAAAGGAATTGTTTATGCAAAAAAATAAGTTTTTATTTTTCCATATTTTTGTAACTGTATCAATTTTATTATCAATTGCATATTTAGAACATCTTTCAACTTCTTGGAAAGAAAAAATTCGTGTAAAAAAAATTTCTATAAGAGGGAATATAACTTTACAGAAAAATGAAATTTTAAATTTTCTTGATATAGAAAATGATTCACTCTTATTTTCAATGTCGGATATTCAATTTGAAAAAAATGTATTGAGAAATCTTTGGGTAAAAAATGTAAAAGTGGAAAAAAATATTTCGTTTTCTGAAATCCAAATTAAAATTGAAGAAAGAAAACCAATTGCAATGTGTGTAAAAAATGAAATAATTTATTTTGATGAAGATGGATTTGTAATGCCACAACTTGAAGAAAGGGAATTTTTATTTCCAATCATCAATATTCAAAATGACATTATAAAAAAAAACTGTCTTTCAAAAAAATATGAAAACGCATTGAAGTTGCTTTCTATTGCAAAGAAAGATTTTCCAAATACATATGAATTTATTAGTGAAATTCGTGTAAAAAATAATGGAGATGTTATTGTAAATTCAATTGAAAATGCTGTTCCAATTTATTTTGGAAAAGGAAACGAAGCATCACAACTTAAAAATTTTTATATTTTTTGGAGCAAAGTTTTAAAAGGCAAAACTGTTTTAGATAATATTGAATTTATTGATGCAAGATTTGAAAATGAGATTGTTGTAAAATGGAAAATTTAATTGATTTGATGTGGTAAAAAAAGAAGAACTTGAAAAAGAACTTTTTGTTGGTATTGATATTGGTTCATCAAAAATCTGCGTTGTTATTGCTTCTGAATATCAAAATCAATTGTCCATCATTGGAATTGGTGAATCAATTTCAGAAGGAATAAGTCGTGGTGTGATTATGAATTTTGAAAAAGTACTTAATTCTCTCAAAGTTGCTATAAGTAAAGCAGAGGAAATGTCGGGAGTAAAAATTCATTCAGCAAGTGTTGGTATTACGGGAGAACACATTCAAAGTTTATTAAGTCGTGGAGTTATTGCAATAAATAATACGCAAAATCAAATTACAAAAAACGATGTAAATAGATTGATTCGTGATACAAGAAAAGTTGCTCTTCCAAATGATAGAGAAATAATTCATGTTTTTCCGCAACATTATGTAATTGATGGGCAATCTGGTTTTACTGATCCAATTGGAATGAATGGTATTCGTTTGGAAGCAACAGTTTATATTGTTACTGGAGTTTCAAGTGTTTTACAAAATATAAGACGATGTGTTGAATCTTGTGGAATTAGAGTTCAAGAAATTGTGATTCAGTCACTTGCTTCAAGTTATTCAACATTGATTGAAGAAGAACAAGAACTTGGAGTTTGTGTAGTAGATATTGGAAGTGGAACAACTGATGTAATTATTTTTGAAGATAAAGTTATTCGTCATATTGCATCTATTCCTTATGCGGGATATCATATAACACAAGATATAAAAAAAGGAATTGGTATTTTAAATGAACAAGCAGAGGAAATAAAATGTAAATATGGTTCTGCATTTTTGCCAAATGTATTATCGGATGAAATTATTACAATTCCGGGAATTGCGGGAAGAAGTCCAGTTGAAATTTCCAAAACAAATCTTTCAAGAATAATTCAAGCAAGAATGGAAGAAATTTTTGAACTTGTATTTGAAGAGATTCGTCGTTCGGGATATTATAGACAACTTTCTGCTGGTATAGTTTTTACGGGAGGAACTGCAATGTTGAACGGAACAAAAGATATTGCACATTCAATTTTAGATATGCCAATTAAAATTGGAATTCCAACTGGGTTTTCATTAGGATTGGTGAAGGAAATTGAATATCCAAAGTATGCGACTTGTTGCGGACTTGTAATTAGTGCATTTCATAGACAAAAAAAAAAATTATCAGAAGTTGAACAAATAGAAGAAAGACCTTTTTTCTCTAAAATTTTAAATTGGTTTAAACAAATATAAATTTTTAAAAACAAAAAAATAAATTACTACAATGATAGAATTATACAATAATTATTATGATGGGAAAGCAAAACTTCGTGTTGTTGGAATTGGTGGAGGTGGAGGAAATTGCATCAACAATATGATTGAAAAAGGACTTCAAAGTGTTGAATTTGTTGCAATAAATACAGATCTTCAAGCATTAGAAAAAAATAGAGCAACAAAAAAAATTCAAATTGGAAAAAGTTTGACAAGAGGTCTTGGTGCTGGTGCAGATCCTTCAATCGGACAAAAAGCAGCAGAAGAAGATGCAGAAGAAATTTCACAAGTTTTAAGTGGAAGTGATATGGTGTTTTTAACACTTGGAGAAGGTGGTGGAACAGGAACAGGTGCTGCTCCAGTTGTTGCAAGTATTGCTAAAAGTATTGGAGCAGTTGTAGTTGCAATTGTAACAAAACCATTTACTTCTGAAGGAAAGAAGAGAATGTTTCAAGCAGAAACTGGAATTTCTGAACTCAAAAAAAATGTGGATACTTTGATTGTAATTCCAAATCAAAAACTTCTTTCAATTGTAGAAAGAAATACTCCACTTGTTGAAGCACTTAATCGTGCAAATGATATTTTATACAATGCAACTCGTGGAATTTCTGAACTCATAACTGTTCCGGGATTTATCAATGTAGATTTTGCTGATGTTAAAACTGTGATGAAAGAAAGTGGTGATGCTTTGATGGGTTCATCTGTTGCAGTTGGTGAAAATCGTGCAATTGATGCTGCGAATGGAGCAATATCTTCTCCACTTTTAGAAGATGTTTCAATAAACGGTGCAAGAGGAGTTTTAGTAAATATAACTGGGTCTTCATCTATGACGATGAGTGAGTTTGATGAAGCAGCAAATGTTGTTCGTTCAAATGCGGGAGAAGACGCAAATGTAATTCTTGGTGCGGTGATTGATGATAATTTGAATGACGAAATGCGTGTTACAGTTATAGCAACGGGATTTAATAGAAATAAAATTTCTCTAAAACATTCTCCTACTCTTTTTGAAAATATATCAATAGTTGAAAATGGAATTCAAAGTATGGATATTCCAACATTTGTGAGAAAAGGAATTGAAGTAAAAGGATTTGTTGCAAAAGAAAATAGAGAAGCAGTGGTCTCTAAAATTGATAGAAGTGATCCTGAAAAACCTGCGTTCCTAAGAAAAATTATGGATTGAGTTTAAGATACAGACCAAACTACTTTTTTTGTTGTAGAAACAATTATAGGGACATAAAGGTTTGTGTCCCTTTTTTGTTTTGTTTATATTAAATGTAAAAGTGTTGAAATTTGATTCAAATTAAGTTTTTCAAATAAATTTAAAAAAAATTAAAAAATATTTTTATATTAAAAAAATAGTTTATATATTTTTCTTGTTATGTTTTTTGTTTTGGTTTTTTAAACATTGAATTCCCG
>SXSO01000118.1 GCA_005792205.1 Bacteroidota bacterium
AAACATTTTTTTGCAACGATTATTAAATCATTTGATAAGTTATTTTGGAATTTTTCAAATGATAAATTTCCATAAGATTTTATATTTTCAAATCCACAAAGTTTGAGATTTTTTTCCAAAAGAACTTTTTTAATTGGATTTTGAGCAATAGTTTTTAAACTAAATTTTTCACCATCTAAATCTAAAATGTTAAAGTGAATTAGATTTTCATTTACAAAATCAAAAAAGTGAACGAAAGTTTTTTCATTTCTTTTTCTTACAAATTGAATTCTATTTTTAGAGTTTAAAATTTTATTGTAATTCAAAACGTGTATAAAAAGAGTTCCGTTTTTGTTTAACAATTTGAAAAAATTTTTGAGCGATAGATGTAAATCATTTTCTTTTAAAATATGAGGCAAAGAATTTGCAAGACAAAAAATTGCATCTACTTTTTTAGAGATTTTTTTTGTAATGTTTTTAAAATCACTTATGCAAGTTTGTAACTTTACATTATTTTTTTTTGTATTTATTTTAGTTTGAGCAATCATTTTGTCCGAAATATCACAAGAAATTATTTGAATTCCAAGTTGAGATAAAATAATAGAATGAAGTCCAGTTCCACAACCTGCATCAATTGCTGAATTGATTTGAAATTTTTGTATTATTTCTTCAAAATTTTTTTTTCTTTTTCCATTCGCATATTGAAATTTGTCATCAAGTCATAATCTTCTGACAACAAGTTGTAAAACTCTTTTCCTGCAACATTTTTTCTTAGATATATTTAAAATAAGAAACGGAAACTTTTAAAAAAAAGTTTCCATTCAGAAATTTTATTTAGTTGTTAGTTAATAATTTTTTTTTGTTTTATTCCAATTTACAACTGTATTATTTAGAAAATCATTTTTTACAGTTTGAAGCGAATCCATTTTAAGCCCAATAAATTTTTGTGCTTTTTCTTTTGTATAAATATCAGGCATTTGAATTTCTTCAGTGATTCCATACTTTGCCAAAATTCTTGCTAATAAAATTCTTCCTTCTTGTGATTTTTGAATTGAAGAACCAAGAATTCTTGCTGCTTCAATTGGAGAATGAAAACCACTTCCGTTTGTTGCTGAAACAAAATCCCATCTCCATTGTGCATGACGAATAAATTTGAGAATAGGTTTCATTTCTTCTTCTTTTGCACCTTTTTCCCAAGCAGTTTTTGTTTCAATGTGAAGTTGGAAGAGAGATTTTTCTGCTTGAACTCTCAACTCACGAATTTTATCTTGTCTATCATTTACATTTTTTATGAGTGTTTCTTCGTTTTCTCTATGACAAACTCCGCAAGAAGATGCGACATCATTCAATGGACTTTGAATTTTGTGATTTGTGAACTTCACTCCACCTTCACTTTTATATGGCATATGACAATCAGCACAAGAAAGTCCTCTTTCAAAATGAATTCCTGTTGCAAACATTTCATAATCTGGATGTTGTGCTTTTAACATTTTTGCTTTACTCAATTTATGTTCCCAATCAGTATGAGCATTTTCGTCATAATATTCTTCCATTGCTTCAACTGAAAAACCTTTGTCCCAAGGAAATGTTAAATACTTTTCTTCTTTTCCTTTGAAATAATATTCCACATGACATTGAGCACAAACATATGAACGCATCTCTTGATGAGTAATATTGTTTATATCTTTTCCATTTCTTTGAAGTGCTTCAAGAAGCGATGGACGAGTGATTCTTAAATTCATTGTTTTTGTATCATGACAATCTTGACATCCAATATTATTTGTAACTTCATGACCAAGTTCACTCCATTTAGATTTGTAGAATTCTTTCACTCCCATTTTATTCATAAGTCGTGGAACATCTGTAGATTTACAAGTCCAACAAGTTGCTGGTTGAGGAACTCCTGTTCGCAAAGTATTTTGAATATCTTCAACAGCATGATAATGTCCTCTTGCTTGATTATATTGACGAGAAAATGCATAACCCGCCCAAAGTATAACAGCTTCAGGAGAATCTTCTAACAAATCTCTTTTTGCACTTCCACCATATTTACTTGCAAATGTTGTATCAAATGTACTTTTATATGTTTCAAATTCACGAGGAAAATTTTCTCCCCAAACCTCATTTCTTGGTTCCCAATCATTTATTGGTTTTACAAGTTGAAAGGCAAGTTTTTCTTCACTTCGTCTTTCCATAATTGAAGCGCCAAAAAGCCCAATTAGGAAAACTACAAATATTGTGAAAATAAATAATAACCATCCAATCCATTGTTTTTGTTGAATTATTTCTATAATTGATTTCATTTTTATTTTTCTTTTTTAGTTTGTGAAATAAACTTTTTTATCCATTCAGGAGAGATATTAGTTAATCGTGGAACTCTTGCATAAGGAGTTGATGCTAAACTATTTACTCTTCCATGAGGAACTTCACGATGACAATCCCAACATAGTTTCCCATTTTTATGAATTTCTAAATTTTTTGCGATAGAAATTTTTTCAACCAAATTTGAGTGACAGCGAATACAATTTTGTTGGACAACGTCAATTCCTGCTTCTTTGATTTTAATTACTTGTGGTTCTAAACGAAACGTAAAAATTGTGGAATGCCTTAATCCATCACTTGCTTTGAATAAAAATTTATGAATTATATTATCGTGAGGAATATGGCAATCTACACAAACAGCAGTTTTAGAGTGACTACTTTTTTCCCAAGTTGCGTATTGCGGTGTCATAACATGACAATTCATACAAGATTTTGGATCATCTGAAAGATAAGATGTTGCATTTGAAATTTTTAGTACAACTAAACCGAAACCAAAAAGAAAACCCGTAACTATTGTTACGGGCAATCTCCATTGTAATGGTGGAAAAAAGAAACTGAAAATTTTTTTTACAACATTATAGTAAAAAAAAATTTTCATTGATTTACTTATTTGAAACTATATGAGAAAGTTAAGCGATACACCATATCATCGTCTGTGGCATCATCTTCATCTGAATTGATAACAACATTTGGTATTAAATGAAAATTATTTCCGTGAGGAGTATAATCTGCACCAACTATCATTTGTGTTTTGTTATCTTTTTCTTCATCAGCATCTGGATCCCACATATCGTAGCGACCAATAATTCCAATATTATTCATTACGTTGCCATGTATATAAACTGAAAGTCCATTTGCTTTTAGTTCCACATCACCTTGTTTATCTGTTGACATTATATAATCACCACCAACTGTATATCCACTCAAATTATATGTAGCACTTGTTCTAATTGCAGATTTTCCTGCATCTTCTCCTGTTGGAGCATTGTCATAATATACTTCAGCAACCAAATCATCTATTATTTTGTAATTTACTGAGGCATATATTTTTTTTTGTTTGTTGTTCTCCAATTTAAAACCATTGCCATTTGCAAACATTAAATTATAGCTTAATCCAATATCATATTTTCCACGGAGAGAAACACCATAATCAGAAGCTGTTCCAAGATTTTGTTGATCTATTAATGTTTTTGCAACTGCTCTATATCCCCAAGATTTTTCAGAGATACCCCATCTCC
>SXSO01000119.1 GCA_005792205.1 Bacteroidota bacterium
CACAAGATACAGTTGAAGTAAACTCTAATTTGTCGAAAAAGAAAAAAAATATTCGTCAAAAAATAGTCATTCCAAAAATGGAGGGAGGAGTTAGAACTATATTAGTTTATGGCAAACCACTTCTTGAACTCAAACGAGAAGGTGGAACTATGAAACCTCCTGAATATAAAGTTGATGAAGTCGTTATCATTTCTGAAAGAATTGAAAATAAAATTTCTTCTTCTACAACTTCATCTTCACTATTTACGCAAAACTATATTTCTGTTTTGCCGACAAGTAATTTTTCTGATTTGATAAGTTTTATTCCTGGATTTACAGTTTTTAAACAAGATGGAATTGGAAAGAAATCAACTATTTTAACTCGTGGGTTTTATGGTGGAGGAGAAGCAGAATATGTAACAGTTTATGTTGATGGAATGAAAATAAACGATATTGAAAATGGATGTGTAAATTGGAGTTTAGTAAATACGAATGAAATCTCAAAGATGGAAGTTGTAAGAGGAGCAACTTCATCTCTATATGGTGATTTATCAATGGGAGGAACAATCAACATTACAACGGAAAGAAAAAAGCCATCTACAATTTCACTTACTTTAGATGGTGGAAGTTTCAATGAAAACAATTTTTCTGTTTCAACAAATGGACAAATAAAACAACTCACTTATCAATTGAGTTTTCATAACTCTAATTCGCAAGGTTTTAGAAAACATAGCAATTGGAAAGAAAATAGTTTTAGAACAAAAATTTTTGTTCCAATAAATAACACTTCACTTCTCAATTTTCAATTCAATAAATTGGAAAATAATTTTGATACACCATCTCCACTTACCGAAGACGAAATTACAAATGATAGAACTCAAAATAATTCAAGTTACGATAGAGATAATACACAAGAAAATCGCTTCAATGGATCAATGAAATTTGAAAAAATATTTTCTCATTTTTTTGAATTTTCTACAAGCTTAAATTATTCAGAAAAAAATTCTAGCATAATGAAAACTTATCCAGTTGCAGCATATTTTTTTGATACACAAGAAAAAAAACTTTTGACAAAATCAATTTTATTTGATTTTGTTTTCAATGTGAGTGATACAATTGAAGATGTTCCATATAAATTTGTTTTTGGTGGTGAAATTGAAAACCAAAGAATTGAAAACCAATATTTTGACATTGAAAAAATTTGGCTAGCAAGTGGATTTGGAACTCGTCAAAAGATTGGTTTATTTTTGATAAATGAAGTTCCAATTATTCCAACTTTAAAAATGAATTCTGGTTTTAGATTTGATTCTTACGATGATAAATATGATATGTTTGGAAAAAATATTTCACAAAATTTATTTTCTCCAAAAATTGGGTTAAACTATCAACTTGCAAATATTATTGAAAACGATATTCCAGTTTATGATTTGAATGTTTATGCAAATGTTTCTCGCTCGTTTAAATCACCAACTTTGGAACAACTTTTTGACCAAAGAAAAATTATGGGAATTTCATTCTCCAATAATGAACTTAAACCACAAAAAGCAGTTAATTTTGAAATTGGGTTTTACAATCGCGGAAGAATTATTGAAAGAAAACTTTATGCTGAACTTCAAACATCAATTTATTTCAATAAAATTGATGATGAAATTGATTTTGATATGTCGCAATTTCGCTATGCAAATATTTTGAAAACATCTCATTTTGGAATTGAAAATAGTTTGCATCTAAATTTTTTCCCAAATGCAAATATGTTTGTAAATCATTCTTATACCGAAGTTAAATTTGAAGATGGGGAAAACAAAAACAAATTTTTAAAATCAATTCCAAAACATACAGCATCAATTGGAGCAACATACAAACATAAGACAAATATTTCAGGAACAGTTTCTTTGGTATATCGTGGAAGTCAGTTTTTAGATGATGGAAATACAAGTTCTTTACAAGAAAATACGGTTTTAAATTTTCGTGTTGCTTACAAAAAGAAAAATATTCGTATGTATTTTGATATGGAAAATTTACTTGGAAAAGAATTCAATTATACGGGATTTATTTTACCAATTATGGATGAATATTACCAAGTTGTTGGAAGTCAAAAATATTTTTATCCCGCATCTCCAACTTCATTTCATTTTGGAATTGAATATCAACTTGATGCAGAATTTCTTTCTAAAAAAGAATTTTGATGAACTTAATTTTGAATAACATAAACTTTTACATATATTCATTTGTCCATAAACATATTTTATAATGCAACTAAACCCAATTCTGTTATGAAACTAAAAAATATATTACTTATCAATTTTTTCATTTTTGTTTTTTCCATTTCTTATTCCCAACAATGGATGGAAAATGTTCCAAAAGAAGAGGAGCAAAATTTTTATAAAATTCAAGAAGAATTTAAGAAACATTGGGAAGGAAAAGATTTTAAACAAAAAGGAATTGGATGGAAACAATTTAAACGATGGGAGTGGTTTTGGGAAAGTCGTATATATCCAAGTGGAGTTTTGCCACAACCAGATATTTTGAAAACAAAAATTGAAGCGCATTTGTCTCAATTTCCAAATCAGAAATCAAACGCATCTGCAAATTGGACTTTGATTGGTCCAAATGTAATTCCAGCAAATGGAGGAGGTGTTGGAAGAATAAATTGTGTAGCAGTTCATCCAACAAATACAAGTATAATTTTTACTGGTTCTGCTGCTGGAGGTCTTTGGAAATCTACAAACGGTGGAACAACTTGGACTACAAATACAGATAATTTTGGTTCACTTGGAGTTAGTTCAATTGCATTTGATCCTGTTAATTCCGACATAATGTATATTGCAACCGGTGATGGCGATGTGAATGATACATATAGTATTGGAATTTTAAAATCTACAGATGGTGGAAATAGTTGGAATCAAACCGGATTAAATTGGACTCAATCTCAAGTGAGAAGAATTAGCACAGTTATAGTTCATCCAACTGATGCAAATATAATTCTTTCTGCAACAAGTAATGGAGTTTATAGATCTTCAAATGCAGGAGTAAGTTGGACACAAGTAGCAACAGGTGATTTTAAAGATTTAGAAGTAAATAAAACTAATCCAACAATTTGGTATGCTGCTTATACTGGAAACGGAATTTATAAATCTACAAATACGGGAACAAGTTTCACAAAACTAACAAGTGGATTACCAACTTCTGGATTTGGAAGAATTGCAATATCGGTTGCACAATCATATCCATCTACAATTTATGGCTTGTATGTGAATGCAAATCAAGGATATTATGGTTTGTATAAATCAACAAATGATGGTTCAACTTGGACACAACAATCTACTTCTCCAAATGTTTTATCTTGGGATGGAACAGGAACAGATGGTCAAGGATGGTATGATTTGGTTTTAGATACTGATCCTACAAATGCAAATACAGTTTATGTTGGTGGCGTAAATATGTATAAATCTGCTGATGGTGGAGTAAATTGGACAAAAATTTCACATTGGTATAGTGGAGCAGGATATCCATATGTTCACGCTGATATGCATGGTTTTACATTTATGCCAAATTCACCAAACACTATATTTTCAGGAAATGATGGCGGAATTTTTAAATCTACAGATGGAGGCAGTAGTTGGACTGATTTAAGTGGAGGAGGTTTGGCAGTAACTCAGTTTTATAAGCTTGGAACATCTCAAACAAATGTAAATAGAATTTATGCAGGAGCACAAGATAACGGCACTGATAGATATTTAAGTGGAGCATGGAGGAGAATTATTGGTGGTGATGGAATGGAAGCATTGATTGATTATTCAAATGAGCAAATTGGTTATGGTGAATTATATTATGGGGACATTCATAGAACAACAAATGGAGGAACTTCATTTTCAAGTATACGTAGTGGAATTACTGAAGATGGTGGATGGGTTACTCCTTATGTTATAAATCCAATAAATCCTCGTTCACTTTATTTAGGAACTACAAAAGTTTATAAAACCGTAAATCGTGGAGATAGTTGGAGTGCAATTAGTTCTGCTTTAACTGGATCTACATTTGATAATGTTGTAGTTTCTCCATCTGATACAAATACACTTTATGTTTCAGATGGCTCAAGAGTTTTTAAAACAACAAATGGTGGAACAAACTGGAGTGAAGTTTCTACAGGAGTTGCAGGATTTGTAACTTACATTGCTATACATCCAACAAATCCACAAATTGTTTATATTACAATTTCAGGATTTGGAACAACTAAAGTTCAAAAATCTATAAATGGAGGAACAAGTTGGACAAATATGTCAACAGGACTTCCAAGTATTCCAACAAACTGTATTTCAATTCATCCAAACAATTCTGAACAAATTGTAGTTGGAACTGATGTAGGAATTTATTATTCAGGAAATGGCGGAACAAGTTGGGAACTATTTTCTACAGGACTTCCAAATGTAATTGTGAATGAACTTGAATTTCATCTTTCATCAAATAAACTTCGTGCTGCAACTTATGGAAGAGGAATTTGGGAAACACCATTTACAACAATTCAACTTGGATCAATTGCTGGAACAGTGTTCAATGATGCAAACAATAATGGAATTAAAGATGCAAATGAAAGCATGCTTTCAAATTGGAAAGTAAAATTAAGTGGAGCAAAAGTTGATTCAATGATGACAGATGGAAATGGAAATTACAACTTTTTTTCACTCAATGATGGAAATTATCAAGTATCACAAGTTGTGCAAACAGGATGGACACAAACACTTCCAACAAATAATGGAATTTATTCTGTAACAATTACAAGTGCAAATTCAATTACAGGAAAGGACTTTGGAAATTATAAACCTTCAGGAAATATAAGTGGAATAGTATTCAACGATGCAAACAATAATGGAACAAAAGATGCAAATGAAATTGGGCTTTCAAATTGGAAAGTAAAAATAAATGGCCCACAAATTGATTCCATTTTTACTGATGTAAGTGGAAATTATTCTTTTATTAGTATTCCAGTTGGAACTTATACAATCAGTGAAGAAATTCAAAATGGATGGACATTGACTTATCCAAATGGAGGAACTCACACAATAAATCTTTCTTCTGGACAAAATGTTGTTGATAAAAGTTTTGGAAATTATTCATTGTTTTTAGTGAATGAAAGTTTTGAATCTGCTACGTTTCCTCCAAGTGGATGGACAAATGCAGTTGTTGCTGGAAGTGGAAGTGGATGGATAAGAAAAACCGATATTCCACACACGGGAAGTGGATATGCGTTTTGTGATTTTCAAGCAGCAGGAACTAATGGAAGCAAAATGTTAATTACTTCACAAATAGTTTCAGGAACAGGACAAAAGACACTCAAATTTTGGGTGAGAAGAGGTTTCGCTTCAATTTATCCTCCTGATACTTTGTATGTAAAAATTTCTACAAGTAACACGCCGTCCAATTTTACGACAACAATTTATAAATGTTATACTGGTGATACAACTGGTGGAAATCCAAATATATATTCGCGAACTTACAAAGAGTTTGTAGTTAATTTTAATTTCAATGGAAATTTTTATCTTGCATTTGATCATCAAGATAACGATGGACAAAGTTTATTTTTAGATGGTATAACATTAAATGAATCACAAGTTCTTTTAGGAAGTGTAAGTGGAACAGTGTTCAATGATGCAAACAATAATGGAATTAAAGATGCAAATGAAAGCATGCTTTCAAATTGGAAAGTGAAACTAAATGGAGCAAAAGTTGATTCATTTATTACTGATGCAAACGGAATTTACACATTCTCAAATCTTTCTGCGGGAACTTACACCATAAGTGAAGTAGTTCAAAGTGGATGGATATTGACTTATCCGAATGGAGGAACTCATACAGTAAATCTTTCTGCGGGTCAAAATGTTGTTGATAAAAATTTTGGAAACTATTTACAATTGGGAAGTATTACAGGAGTTGTGTTTTTAGATAATGATGGAGATGGAATTAAAGATGCAAATGAATCTGGAATTCAAAATATAAAAGTAAAATTAAGTGGAACAAAAGTTGATTCCGTTATTACAAATGCAAATGGAAGTTACACATTCTCATCTCTTTCTGCGGGAAGTTACACTATAAGTGAAGAAACTCAAAATGGATGGATATTGACTTATCCAAATGGAGAAACTCATACAGTAAATCTTTCTGCGGGTCAAAATGTAATTGATAAAAATTTTGGTGTGTTTCAATATGGAAAGTTAAATGGAAACATTTTTTATGACGAAAATGGAAACGGAATTAAAGATGCAAACGAAAGTGGAATTTCAAATTGGAAAGTAAAACTAAGTGGATCAAAAACTGATTCATTTTTTACTGATGCAAGTGGAAATTTTGTCTATGAAAAACTTAAAATTGGAAACTATACTTTAACTGAAGTTATCCAAAATAATTGGTATCAAACATTTCCAATAAATACCCACTCATTTAGTGTTCCTTCAAGTGGAATGAATATTACAGATAAAAATTTTGGAAATTCTCAATATGGTTCTATTAGTGGAATTGTATTTGTAGATAACAACGGAAATGGAATTAAAGATGTTGGTGAAAACAGTGTTTCAAATTGGAAAGTAAAATTAAGTGGAGAAAAACTTGATTCCGTTATTACAAATGAAAATGGAAATTACACATTCTCATCTCTTAGAATTGGAAATTACAATGTTTCTCTTTCTTTGCAAAGTGGATTTATTTCAACTTTTCCAACACTATCTTCATATTCTTTTTATCTTACAAGTGGAACAAACGCAATTGATAAAAATTTTGGAGTGTTTCAATATGGAACAATTTCCGGAATTGTATTTGAGGATATAAATGGTAACTCTATTCAAGATGGAAATGAAGTTGGAGTTCAAAATATAAAAGTAAAATTGAGTGGAGCAAAAGTTGATTCCGTTATTACAAACGCAAGTGGAAATTATAGTTTCATTTCTTTACTTTCGGGAAATTATTCTATTGCAATTGAACTTCCAAATAATTCTGAACAAACATTTCCACAATCTCAAGTTTCAATTTTAATTCAAAGTGGTGAAACAAGTTTTCAAAAATTTGGCATATTCAAACTTGGTTTTGTAAGTGGAAATGTTTTCAACGATTTGAATGGAAATCAAACAAAAGATGCAAATGAAATTGGAATTTCTAATGCAAAAATTGTAGCATTAAATAATAATATCAATGATACAAGTTCAACTGATGCAAATGGAAATTTTATAATTTCAAATTTGCGAAGTGGAAATTTAAGTATTAATGTTTTTGCGGTTTCAAATTCCAATATTATAAATTCTTCAACACAAAAACAATATACAATTACAAGTGGATTTCAAAGTGTGGAAAATTATTTTGATATTTTTTATCCTTCAACAATTAGTGGAAAAAAATATCACGACTTAAATGCAAATGGAACACTTGATAACAATGAAACAGGAATTGAAAATGCAACAATTTATCTTTCCAAAAATTCTTCTTTCATTGATAGTGTGCAAACAAACGCAAATGGAGAATATATTTTCACAAACTTACAAAGTGGAAGTTATAGTGTGTTTTCATCTCCAAGTTATGAAAATGGAGTTATTGAAAATTCTACATATGAAATTGTTTCAACTTCTGGTTCAGAAAATTCAAATTACAATTTTGCAGAGTATAGATATGCAACACTTACAGTAGAAAATTATATTGATGGAGACAATGATATTTCTACAACTGATGATAGAAGTGAAAAAGAGTGGACTACTTCAATTTACAACAATAACGAACTCATTACAACTCAAAATAGTTTTTCAATTGTATTGGAAAATTTAATTCCGGGAAATTATTCCATTTCTCGCAACGATAGTTTGTTGTATGATTTGATTGCGGTTTTATTCAATGACACAAATATACTTTCACAAAATGAAAACATTTCATTTACACTTCAAAGCAATGAAAATTCAACTGTTCAATTTGTAAGTATATTTAAAGATACAAGTAAATTCAGAACATTTATTTCATCAATTGATTTTTCATTGAAAGCAAATAAACTTTCAGTAAAAAATAAGGTTGTAACAGTTGCAAATGTTCGTGATACTGTTGCGAAGTATTTAAAAGGTATTACACTTGGACTTCCACAAACTCATCAAGATAGTTTGAAACAATATGGATGGATGTATTGGAAAACTGGAACTGATGTTTCAAAATTTTATACATCAGCACACACACTTTCTTCCAAACCATTTGATTCAATTCGTGTTGAAGGAAAAAAAGCAAAAGTATTTTTGAAACTCCAAAAACTTACTCGTAAAGTATATAATAATCCACTTGCGGAACAATTTACAATTTTCAAAATCAATGTTGGAGCAAGTTTATATGGAATTACTCCAACTGGTTTTATTGATTTGATATATGAAAAAGATGGAAGTATTTTTGATGGAATGAGTTTGGGAAATATGGCAATAAAAATTGATACAATAATGACAAAATGGAAATATAACGGAAGTAGTTTTGATTATGAAGCAGTAAAAAATTCACTTGTTGAAATCAATTCTGCTTTTTATTCAACACTCAACGATACTGATATTATTAGTATTTCTCCACTTCAAATTGATGGCAATAAAATGCTTTTTGAGAGTTCATTTTTACAACGTGGAAATAGTTTGCGAAATACTTTGTGGTTGAATTCATATCAAGGAAATTTACCAACAGAATTTTTACTTTCGCAAAATTATCCAAACCCATTTAATCCGAATACAACAATTTCGTTTTCGTTAGTTGATATGGAGTTTGTATCATTAAAGATTTATGATATTCTTGGACGAGAAATAAAAACACTAATAAACAATGAAGAAATGGAAAGTGGATTTTACGAAATTGATTTTGACGCAACAAACTTAAACAGTGGAATTTATTTTTACAAACTCACGACAAATAATTTTTCCGAAATGAAGAAAATGATTTTGATAAAATAAGTTTTTAGTTATCGTCGTTAAAAAATGGGACACGAAGTTTATTTGTGTCCCATTTTTGTTTTTTAGAGACGGGGAATTATTCCAAAAAAATCCCGTTTTGGTACAAAAAACCACTTTTTACTATACAAAAAGTCGTTCCCGTGTCATGTGAAGTGGTTTACGTATAGTGTAAAGTCATTCCCGTGGCATGTGAAGTGATTCACGTGACATGTAAAGTGGTTTACATGTAGTGTAAAGTCGTTTACATGGCATGTAAAGTAGTTTACCTAATAGGTAAAGTCATTTTCACATAATGTAAATCAATTGAACTGAAAAAAAATTCCACTTTATTATAATAAATAGGAAAATTTTTCCACTACAAATATGTGATACAAATCATAGTTTTAGTCAATAAATACATTTGGGAAATATTTTATTTTTTGACAACAAATGATTTTGAAAAAATAGAAATATAAAATCTTATGTATATTTATTTTATAAAACAAAAAGAAAAAAATGAAATACTTAGTTTTGTTTTTCATATTATTTCAAATATCTTTTTCGCAAGAACCAAAAATTGCTAATGGTGAAGGTACATTTACCGGAAAAAATATTGACGAGTGTAAAAGAAAATCTCTTGAAATTGCAAGACAAAATGCAATTGAGCAAGTTGTGGGAATAAAAGTTGCAAGTGAAACTTATTACAAAAGAAGTGAAATAGGTGAAAATGAATTTTCAAAAATAACAGATGCATTTTCAACTTTAAGTAGAAATTCTTCATATGGAAAAATTGTTGAAGAAAAAATTTTATCTCAAAATATTACTACAGAAAAAGATTTTGTTACATGCATTACAAAAATTGAAGCACAAGTATTTGAAGAACCACAAAATATTGACAATGCATTTCAAGTAGAAATAAAAATTGAAAATCCCGTTTTATTGATTAAAGAAAATAAAGGTGATGAGTTAAAATTTAAAATCACTTCTACTAAAGATTGCTACATTTATCTATTCGCAATTTTATCTAACGATTCGGTTCAAATGTTGATTCCAAATAAACACATTGAAAATAGTTTTCATTCTGCAAATAAAACCGTTCAAGTTTACGAAAACAAAATGCAAAACATTGGAATGAAATTTATAAGTTATTTACCGGAAGATAAAAATAGCGACATTGAAGCATTATATCTTATCGCACTCAAAGAAAAAATAGATTATCAGTACGCAGATAAATTGTATGATATAAATTCTACAATCGTAAATATAAATAAATGGTTAATTTCAATTCCCTCAAACTTGCGAACCGAATTTTTTGCGCAATACGAAATTAGAAAAGTAGAAAATTGAGATTTATGGAGTTAGAGGTTTTGTTCAAAAATAAAATTGGAAATAAAATTTTATATTTTGAAGAAACAAATTCTACAAATTTATACGCAAAAAAAATTGCTTCCCAAAACGAAATGGGAACAATTGTAATTGCAGATTATCAAACAAATGGTTATGGAAAACACCAACGAAAATGGTTTTCTGAAAAAGGAAAAAATTTAACATTCTCAATAATTCTCTCGCAAAAAAATTTAAAACTTGAACTTCTTCCCTTTCTTTTTTCTGTTGCGATAATTGAAGTTCTAAAACAAAATTTCAACGGAAATTTTATTTGCAAATGGCCAAATGATATTTTGTTTAATGAAAAAAAAATTTGCGGAACACTTATTGAAACAGTTTCTAAAAATGGAAAAATTGAGTTTGTAGTTGTTGGAATTGGATTAAATGTGAATCAAAAAAAGTTCTCAAACGAAATAAGTGAAATTGCAACTTCACTTTCAAATGAGTTAAATTTAGAAATAGATAGAGTGGAACTTTTTAAAAATTTAATTCAAAACATAAATTTTCGTTACGAAAATTTTTTGAATAACTATAACAACACAATTGAAATTTGGAAATCTTATTCAGATATTTGTGGAAAAAAAATTACACTTTCTCAAAATGGTGTTACACTTGAAGGAACGGCAATTGATGTTAACCCAAATGGAGAACTTCTTGTAAATATTAACAATAAAATAAAAAATTTTTCATCAGTAGATTATATAAAATAAAAAATTATGTTACTTGCAATAGATATCGGAAACACACATACAGTTATTGGAATTTTTAAAAAAGAAAATTTAATTTCAAGTTGGCGACTTTCATCTGCAATAGTAAGAACCGAAGATGAAATTTTTCATTTCATCAAACTACTTTGCGAACATAATAATATTGACATTGACAAAATCAAATCAATTGGAATTGCATCAGTCGTTCCAAACTTAACTTTTGCTTATGAATTGATGTCAAAAAAATATTTTGATATTGAACCAATTATTATTTCCAATGAATTAAACTTGGGAATAAAAATTCTTTATGAAGATCCAAATTCAGTTGGAGCAGATAGAATTTGTAATGCTGTTGCCGTATTCAAAAAATATGGTGGTCCTTCTATTGTAATTGATTTTGGAACTGCAATAACTTATGATGTGATTGCAAAAAATGGAGATTATCTCGGTGGAGCAATAACACTTGGAGTTGAAACAATTTCTTCTGTTTTACATATAAAAGCAGCAAAACTTCCTAAAGTTGAACTTCATTTTCCAAATAAATCAATTGGAAAAAATACAGTTGAAAGCATACAATCGGGAATTTTATTTGGAATTGTAGATGGAATAACTGGAATGATAAAACGAATTGAATCTGAAATTGGAAAAGCAAACATAATTGCAACTGGAGGAAATTCAAAAATGTTTAAAAATAAAATTTCCCAAATTCAATTTATAGAAGAAAATTTAGTTTTAGAAGGAATAAAAATTATCACAGGAAAAAATTTAAAATCAAAATGAATACTCAAATAAAAATCAAATGCCCAAAATGTAATACTGGAATTGAAGTTGATAAAGTTTTGTATAATCAAATTCAATCTATAAAAGAAAAAGAATTCCAAACAAGAGAACAACAACTAAAAGAAAAAGAAAATGAGTTTGAACAAAAAAAACAAAATGAAAATCAAATCTTTCAAGAACGAGTGAATAAAGAATTGCCAAAACTAGTACATGATAAAACAAAAAACTTAAGAAAAGAAATTGAAGATGAAAAATCTTCTCAATTTAATGAAATGCAAAAGGAATTAAATGAAAAAAGCAACCAAATTAAAGAACTCAATAAAACAAAAGCAGATAACGAAAAACTCAAAAGAGAAAATCAAGAAATTGAATCAAAAACAAAACTTGACTATGAACAAAAATTTAGTTTAATTCTTCAAGATAAAGAAAACGAAATACGAAAATCAGTAGAAGGAGAACATCAATTGCAAATTCTTGGTTATCAAAAACAAATTGATGACCAAAAAAAATTAACTGATGAAATGCAACGAAAACAAAATCAAGGTTCAATTCAACTACAAGGAGAAGTTCAAGAATTGGCAATTGAAAATTATCTAAAAAATAAATTTCCACTTGATACAATTGAAGAAATCGGGAAAGGAGTAAAAGGTGGTGATTGTATTCAAACCGTAAATACTCATGAAATTAAAAACTGTGGAAAAATTTATTACGAAAGTAAACGTACAAAAACTTTTGGAAGTGATTGGATTGAAAAATTCAAAAATGATATGCGTGAAAAAAAAATTGAGTTAGGAATTTTAGTGACTGAAACAATGCCAAAAGATATGAACAGAATGGGAACAAAAGAAGGTGTTTGGATTTGCACATTTGAAGAATTTAAATCACTATGTTTTATTTTGAGAGAAATGGTTATTAAAATAAAAACTGCTACAACTTTACAAGAAAATAAAAGTGACAAAATGAATTTGCTGTACGAATATTTGACAAGTAGCGAATTTAAAATGCAAGTTGAAGCAATTGTGGAAGGATATACAACAATGAGAAGTCAAATAAATAAAGAACGAGACGCAATGGAAAGTATATGGAAAAAACGAGAAAAACAACTTGATAAAGTAATTAAAAATACAATAGATATGTATTCTTCAATTCAAGGAATTGGTGGAAAAGAAATCCAATCAATTGAAACTCTTGAACTTCCCGAAGGAAATGTGGAGTAGGTATATATAAACAACCTGAATTATATCACATATATTTTTTATTTCAAACGTGTAACTCTGATTGACTTATTAATCCCATCAACTTGCATTTTATACCCTCCAAATTTTGATTTATATATCAATATTTTTGGATTATATGTATAATGATACCAATAATAATATTCAGATTGTTCCCATATTTGACCATTTGTAAGTTTTA
>SXSO01000120.1 GCA_005792205.1 Bacteroidota bacterium
AATCAGAAAGTTTTTCTAACTTTCCAAAACATCCCATTGAAGTTTTTCCAACTAAATTTAAAATTTTATGAGTATCATTAATTAAGTTTACTTTCCAAAAATAAAATGAACAATGAGATTTGAACGAAGCAAAACTGCACAAAATTCCATTGTATTCGAAATGTGGAAATCCCCATTTAATTGTTTCGAGAACATTTGTACAAGTTTGATGAATAAGTTTTCTTAAATGATTTAAAATTGGTTTTGCAAAATCATTTGCATTTTTTATGTAATTATCTACACGAATATCTTTCTTACTCATGTTGCAAATTTTTTAAAAAGGCACATCAACATTTCTTTGTATTGTAGGAATAGTTTGTGCATTATGATAAGCATCATAGTTTGAAAACTTTGCAAATTGTTTTTCAAATTTCAAAACAATTTCTCCAGTTGGTCCATTTCTTTGTTTTGCGATAGTAATTTCAGCAAGTCCTTCTGATGAAATTTCATTTCCTTTTCCATCGTTCATTGTTTCAATTCTATATGTTTCAGGACGATGAACTAAAATTACAACATCAGCATCTTGTTCAATTGCACCACTTTCTCTCAAATCAGCAAGTTGTGGACGCATTTCTTTTCTTCCAATTGATGCCCGATTTAATTGTGAAAGTGCAACAACAGGAATATCAAGTTCTTTTGCAATTGCTTTAAGCGAACGCGATATAAATGAAACCTGTTGCTCTCTTGGAAGATTTTCATCTGTTCTAATCAATTGCAAATAATCAACAATTAGCATCCCAATATTGTGTTCAGATTTCAATCTTCTTGCTTTTGCACGAAGTTCCAAAATAGATAAACTTCCCGTGTCATCAATAAAAATTTTTGTATCACTCAATATTTTTGCAGCTTCACTTAATTTTTTCCATTGTTCAGATTTTATATTTGATTTATTAAATAACGATCTCTGATCAATTTCTGCTTCCGCTGAAAGAAGCCGTATAACAAGTTGTTCAAGTGACATTTCAATACTAAATACAGCAATTGATGTTGGATGTTTTTTATGAAGGGCAGAGTTTTTTGAAATTGTCATAGCAAGTGACGTTTTTCCTTGAGAAGGTCGTCCTGCAATAATAATCAAATCAGAGTTTTTAAATCCTCCAGTTAAATTATCTAAATCCAAAAAACCAGTTGGAACTCCAGTTACAATATCATGAGAGCGATGAATTTTATCTAACTTATGCATCACAGCTGAAACTGCACTCTCCATTTGAACAACAGTTTTTTTCATTCTTTTTTCAGAGAGTTGAAAAATATTTCTTTCAGTTTCATCCAATAAATTCAATGCATCTTCATTATCTTTATATGCTTTTTCAATTGCTTCTGTTGAATTACTAATTATTCCTCGCAAAATTGATTTTTCTAAAATTATATGGGCATAACTTTCAATGTTTGCAGATGTTGAAACAAAATTTGTCAATTCAGTTAGATAAGAAACACCACCAATTTTTTCAAGTTTAGATTTTATTTTCAAATTTTCGCTGAGCGTAATATAATCAATTGCGTCTCCTTTTTTGAAAAGTTCCAACATTGATTTACAAATTATTTTATGCGAATCTAAATAAAATGTAGTTTCGTCAATGATTTCAATTACTTTTGCAATTGCAGTTTTATCTATTAAAATAGCACCTAATATTGCTTTTTCAATTTCAATCGCTTGAGGAGGAATTTTAGTTGTAATTTTTTTATCAGTCATTTTTCAATTTTATTTCACTGTAAAGTGAACGAAGTTTTTTCATATCCTCCCAAGTTGGAATTTTCCAATTTGGGTTTCGTAAAAGAGCTGCAGGATGATAAGTAACAATTAAAGGAATATCTTTATATGTATGAATTTTTTCTCTTAATTTTGTAAGTGAGTCGCTTGTGTTTAAAAGCATTTGAGCTCCAATTCTTCCAAGTGATACAAGAATTTTTGGTTTTATAATTTCAATTTGTTTCCAAAGATATGGAATACAAAGTTCGACTTCTGAAAGTTGTGGATCACGATTGTTTGGTGGTCTACATTTGAGTATGTTACAGATATAAATTTCTTCTCGTTTGAATTGAATTGCTTCAAAAATTTTATTTAATAATTGCCCCGCTCTTCCAACAAATGGTTCTCCTTGTTCATCTTCATCAGCACCAGGAGCTTCTCCAATAAACATTATATCTGCATTCTCATTTCCAACACCAAAGACAAATTTTTTTCTTGTTTTGCTTAAACTACATTTTATGCAATCACAGATTAATGTATTTAACTCGTTTAAGCTTTTAGCATTTTTCCAATTTTCATTGAAAATTTTTTTTTGTGTATTATTTTTTATTTTCACTTCATTAGTATTTATTTTAGAAAAATAAAAATCAACATTTGTAATTTCATTTTGTTGTTTCAAAAACTTTTTTAAATCAGAAATCAATTCTGAATATTTTATTTTTATACTATCCAATGTAAAAAATTTTTTGAAATATAATCCAAAATTTCATTTGCTGTATCAAATTTTGAAAGTGTTCCAATTTTTTTTTCATTTCCAAATTTATCCAAAATAACAATTTTATTTGTGTCTGAATTAAAACCACTATTTTTTCCCAATTTATTACACACAATCATATCCAATTTTTTTTCTTTTAATTTTTTCCTTCCATTTTGAATTAAGTTTTCTGTTTCCAAAGCAAATCCCACAAGAATTTTTTTCCCCTTTTTTTCTCCCAAGAATTTTAAAATATCTTTTGTTTGTTTTAGTTCAATTGAAAGTATATTTGAATGTAAATTTCCTTTTTTGAACTTATTATGAAATTTTTTATTTGGTGTAAAATCAGAAACTGCAGCACACATAACGATAATATCACTATTTCTATAATTTTTTTTCACATGTTCAAACATTTCATTTGCACTTGTGATATCAATTCTGTTTATATTTTTAGGAGTATCAAGTTTTACGGGACCAGAAACTAAATTTACATTTCCGCCTCTTAAAGCGAAAGCATTTGCAATCGCAAATCCCATTTTTCCAGACGAAAAATTTCCAATAAATCTAACAGCATCAATTTTTTCATAAGTTGGACCTGCTGTTACAAGTATATTTTTGTTTTTAAAATCTTGATGATTTTTTGATAAAACTTTTTCAACAAATTGTTTTATCTCATAAATTTCAGGAAGCCGTCCAATTCCATATAAACCACTTGCAAGTTCTCCTTCATTTGGTGGAAGAATAAAATATCCTCGTTCTTTCAAAATTGAAATATTTTGTTGAACAGATTTATTCAACCACATTTCTTTATCCATACTTGGACAAATAATTAAAGGTGCTCGTAAAGACAAAACAAGAATTGAAACAGGATCATCAGCAATTCCATTTACAATTTTTGCAATCAAATCAGCAGTAGCAGGAGCAATCAACATTATATCACACCATTCTGCTAAATTTATATGCCAAGTTGATGCTTTTGAATTTTTAAACTCAAAAATATTTGTTACAACTTCATTTTGAGAAAGGACAGAAAGGGAATAGGGAGTTACAAATTCTTTTGCCGCATTTGTTATAGCAATTTTTACTTCAAAATTTGATTTAATAAATTCCCTTACAAGAAGCGGTGCTTTTACTGCTGCAATTCCACCACTTATTCCAAGTAGAATTTTTTTTTTCAACACGGCAATAATAAATTATTAGTTTTCTTCTCTATAGACATATGTTATATCGTCATGAAGCAAATTTTCAATTGCTTGATCAGTTGATTTTTTTCTTTTTTCAAATTCTTTACTTAATTTGATTTGATCAGGATTTATAGGAAGTTCCAAAGAAATAGTATCTTCTTTTATTTTTGAATTGACAATTTCAGTTCTTTGATTGTATTCAATTTTAGTTTCTTCACTTATTTGTTTTGCATTTTTAGAGAGAACTACAACCGCTTCATATACATTTGCAGTGCGGTTTTCGAGCTCATTGATTTCGATAGGTTTTATTGCCATTTTATTATTTGTTTTTATTTGATAAAATTATTTGATTTACTTCTGCAATTGCTTGTGAAAGGTTTTCGTTTTTTATTATAAAATTAAACTCTTTTATTTTATTCATTTCTTCCGGAAATCGTTCCAATCTTTTTTTTATTTTTTCTTGAGATTCTGTTTTTCTTTTTAATAATCTTTCTTTCAGAATTTCTATGTTTGGTGGTACAATGAAAATCAAGATAGAATCATTTGGATAATTTTTTTTGATAGACAAAGCTCCATTTACATCAATATCAAAAACCATATTTAGATTTTTTGATAGTGCATTTTCAATTTCTCTTTTCGAAGTTCCATAATATTCACCATAAATAATTTCATATTCTGCGAATTCATTATTTTCAATTTTTTTTTTGAATTTTTCCGTTGTCAAAAAAAAGTAATCTTTTCCATTTGTTTCATTATTTCGTTTCTCTCTTGTTGTTGCAGATATTGAAAATATCAAATTTGGATTTTTTTCTAAAACTGCTTTTACTATTGTGGTTTTTCCACTTCCACTTGGTGCAGAAACTACAAATAATTTAGCCATTTATTCAACATTTTGTAATTGTTCACGAATTTTTTCCAACTCTTCTTTTATCTTTATTGAAAGATGTATAATTGCTGTATTATTTGTTTTTGATGCAATTGTGTTTGATTCTCTGTTTATTTCTTGTAAAATAAAATTTAGTGGTTTTCCAGAAGAAATTTGACTTTCTAAATTTTCAGTAAATAATTTTAAATGACTTTTCAATCTAATACATTCTTCTGTTATATCAAATTTTTCTGTTAAAATTGCAATTTCAAGTTCCAATCTATTTTCATCTAAAATTTTTTTATCAGAAAGAAGTTCATTTATTTTTTTTGTAAATTCTTCTTTGAAATTCGGAAGTAAATCAATTGCAAGATTTTCTATTTCGTTTGTAATTTTTTTTATTTCATTTATTCTACTTGAAATATCTTTTTGAAGTTCACTTCCTTCCTTCATTTTAAATTCGTAAAGTTGATTTATAGATTTATCTACTGTATCAGCAATTATACTCCACTCATATTCATTTATTTCAATTGAAGTTTCAGAAAACAAGTTTGGGAATTTTAAAATATGTTCCAAAGATATATTTTCATTGAAATTTAAAATATGATTTACTTTCTCAATTTTTTTTACAAGAGTCAGAAGTGAAGTTTCATCAATTAAAATATCATCTAAAGTTTTTTTTTCAATTTTTAAAAATAAATTTATTTTCCCACGAGTAATTTTATTTTTTATAATTTCTCTTATTTCGTTTTCCTTTTGAGAAAGATAATTAGGGATCTTAATATTTATATCCAAAAAACGGCTGTTTACACTTTTTATTTCAGAACTAACATTTAGGTTTTGATTTGAAAATTCAGCGTAACCATACCCC
>SXSO01000121.1 GCA_005792205.1 Bacteroidota bacterium
AATAATTCATCTATGAGATTAAATAAAAAAAAACAAGAGATAGTAAAAACACCAAACTATAAATGTAAAAATGACATTTATGCAATTCTATTTATCTATCTTACTGTCATTGTAATGTTTGGAAACATCGTATTTAAAAACGAAGTTTTTTCAAATAGTGGCGATACAGCAGCAGCATTATCAATTTCAGAAGGAGGAAAATTTTTAGAAGAAACTGAAAATATAGAACCACAATGGTTTCCATTTATTTTTTCTGGAATGCCATCTTTTGGAAGTTTAATGTATCTTGCAAAAGATATAAACTATGGAACTATTGTTTTGCATTTTATCGGAAAAATTTTGTTTTTAGGAAGCGATTTAAGTTGGATGATAATGCATTTTTTCTTTGCAGCATTAGGAGTTTATTTTTTTTCTCGTTATAATAAAATTTCAATTTTTTCATCACTATTTGCTTCATTTGTATTTTTGATGTGTCCTTATGTTGTTGGTCTTGGGCAAGCAGGACACGGTTCAAAACTTATGGCATTAAGTTTTATTCCATATTTATTTTTAGCTACAAAGTATTTAATTGATAAAAAAAACATTTTGGGCATTTCTATTCTTGCAATTTTATCAGGAACATTTTTACTTACAAACCACGTTCAAATCGTCTATTATGGCTTTCTTTCTATTGGAACTTATTTTATCGTTTTTAGTTTTCAAGATTTTAAAGAAAAAAAATTTATATCTCTTCCCTATTTTATTATTGCAATTATTATTGGATTTGCAATTTCAACTTTTATCTACTATTCTACTTATGATTATTCACAATTTTCAATTAGAGGTGGTGAAAACGGAATTGGAAGTGGGTTGAATAAAGAATATGCAACAAATTGGTCATTTAATCCACTTGAATTTTTAAATTATTTTATTCCATCTTTTTTTGGATTCCAATCTCCGTATTATTGGGGATGGATGCCATTTACTGAATCGAGCGTTTATATTGGACTTTTACCAATTGTATTTTCAGTAATTGCAATTATTTGGAAAAGAAATTTGACAACAATATTTTTTCTTTCACTTACAATTTTTTATTTTTTAATTTCATTTGGAAAACATTTTTTCTTCTACGATTTGTTATTCAACTATCTACCGTTCTTCAATAAATTTAGAGCACCATCAATGATATTGCTTTTAGTTCCATTTTCAGTTGGAATAATTGCCGCATTTGGAATTGACTCTCTTCAAGAAAAAATAAAGAACTTAAAAACTGAAAAAAAATTTTCACAAATCATTTTGATATTATTGGGAATTTCAGTTCTTCTGTTTATACTTTCAATACAAATTACACCTTCTATATTTCCTAAAAACTCTTTCAGTTCAAATGATGACACAAAATATTCAATTGAACAAGTTAATCAATTAAAAGAAATTCGTTTTGAAATTTTAAAATATGATATGAAAAAAATGGCAATTATTGCAATTTTTATTTGCACTATTTTATTTCTTTATGCAAAAAAAATCCTCAAACAAAATATTGCAATTATTGTTATTATTTTAGTTTTCATAATTGATATTGGGATAATAAACAAAGGGTTTTCTCCAATAAAACTAATTCCAGATTTAAAACTTGGTGGATTTTTACAAACAATTTCAAACGAAAAAACAGAAAATTTTGAAGCAACTAAAGTTGTAAAATTTTTACAGGAAGAAAATAAAAAAAATAGTTTTAGAATTTTTCCAATTGGAAATTCATTTAGTGATAATAGTTTTATGTATCATAATCTTCAAACAATTGGCGGATATTCTCCTGCGAAGTTGAGAATTTATCAAGAAATGTTGGACTCGTGTTTATACAAAAGTGATGAGCCAAATTTTCCACTGAATATGAATATTTTGAATATGTTGAACGTAAAATATGTAATTGCAAATGGAGGTTTACCCGAAGATAAGTTTGCGTTTATATTTGAAGACGAGCAAAAAAAAGAATATTTATTTGAAAATAAATTGTATTTAGAAAGAGCTTTTTTTGTAGATAGTATTGTGAAAACAAATAAAACTCAAACTTTTCAAATTTTAAATTCAATTGATTTTAACGCAAAAGAAACTGCAATTTTACCATTAGATTTTAAGGAAAAAATTGAACCACAAAAAAATAGTTCAATACAAATTCAAAAAGGTGCTCATAGAATTTCTTTACAAACAAAAAATGATGCAACTTCACTTCTTGTTTTGAGTGAGATTTATTATCCTTCAGGATGGAAAGCATTTATTGATGGTAAAGAAACTAAAATTTACAAAACCAATAATCTTCTCCGTTCAATTGTTGTTCCAAAAGGAAATCATAAAATTGAGTTTGTGTATGAATCAGAAATCTATTCTATAGGGCTTTATATTTCATATTTTGGTTGGAGTTTGTCATTTATTACTTTATTGTTTGGACTTTATTTTAACACAGACATTAAAAAAAAATTTCAAAAAGCATAATTTAATTCTTAAAAATTTCTTAATTTTTGGAAAATAATTGTAAAGTTTTAACTTGAAAATAAACAAGTTTAGTATTATGATTTTAAAAAAGTTTATACTTTATCAAATTTTTGTTACTATTCTATTTATAAATATTTCTCATACAGAAACCAAAAGAGCAATTGCAACTGGGGATTGGAGTAGTCCAAGTATGTGGTCACCAATTGGAGTCCCAACAAGTTCTGATAGTGTAATAATTGATCAAACAGGAACTGGTGAACAAATTACAGTTACGATTTCTAATTCAAATGTTTTGTGTAAATCGCTTTCTGTTTCTCCAACTAATTTGGAAACAGAAAGTGTTCTACAAATCTCAAACGGAAAAATTTTAACTGTAAATAATAAAATTTTTATAGCACAAAATGGAACTCTTGAAATTGTATCCGGAACAATAAACATTGCAGGAGATTTTGAATTGAGAGGAAATTTTATTTCTGGAACAAATAACAATATTCGTTTTTTTGGTGGAAATTTAACTCAACAAATTTTAGGAACTATTGTTCCAGTTTTTTCTAATTTAATCATAAATAAAGTTGTTGGAACACAAGTTAAATTATCTATTAATACAAATGTATCAAACAATTTTATTGATTCATCCGGAATTTTTGATATTCAATCATTTCTTTTTTCACGAACAACAATTGGAGGAAGTTTTTTTCTTGGAGATAATGGTGAAATAAAAATTGGTGGAACAAATTCTTTTCCAATAAATTTTTCAACATATACACTTTTAAAATTAAGTACTACAACTTTTTATGGAACAAGTCAAACAATAGTAAATAGAAATTATGGCAATTTAATAATTGCAGGAAGTGGAACTAAAACAACTTCTGAATCAATTGTTATAAATGGAAATTTTACAATAAACAATGGAACCACTTTTAGTGGTGGTTCAAATAGAAATCACAAGTTTTATGGAAACTTTATCAATAATGGAAATTTTACCGTAAGCACAAATACAGAAGTAGAATTTGGTGGAATACAAGAACAAACTATTTCGGGAAACTCAACAACATTTAGGAATTTAAAAATAAATAAAACAAATTCTTCGCTTACTCTCCAAACAAATATTTTAATCAACAATGGGAAAATTGTTGTTTCAACTGGAACATTCAATCTTTCAACTTTCACTGCAAATAGAATTACTTCTGGAGATTCGCTTGCTATTTATGATGGAATTTTGAAGATGAGTGGAACAAATAATTTTCCAAATAATTTTCAATCTGTTTATTTTTCAACTACTTCGACTTGTGAGTTTAATTCACAAAGTTCTCAAAACATTCCAACTTATATTTATGGAAATTTGAAAATTGGTGGAAATGGAAGTAAAATTATTTCAAATCCAATTCAAATTTTTGGAAACATTGAAATTGATACATTTGCAACTTTGCAAAATCTATCTGAACTGAATTCAATTTCAATTTCAAAAAATTTAATTTGCAATGGAAAATTTGAAAATGCAGGAACTACAAATTTTGTAAGTAACACAATTTTTTCTGGAAATGGAATATTAAAATTTTCAATAATTCAAATTTCTGGAATTTTAAATGATGGTGGAAAAACATTTTATATTCATAAAAATTTCACTAACAATGGAATTTACACATCTTCAGGAACTGCAATTTTTGACAGCACTTTTGAGCAAACAATTTCGCAAACCAATTTTTACAATCTGATTGTAAATAAAAATAATTCAAGTGTAAAACTTTTGGGAAATGTAAGTTTGCAAAATAATTTTACTTTACAAAACGGAACTTTTTCAACCGAAAATAATACATTTACGGTTTCAAAAAATTTGGAAATTCAAAATGGAATTTTTAATCCAACATCTTCTCAAATTTCAATTGGTGGAAATTTTATTTGTGATGGAGTTTTTCAATATGGAAACTCAACTTTAAATTTAAATGGAACTACACAACAACTTTTTGATGGAATAATTTTTTTCAATTTGTCATTAAGTGGAACTGGAAAAAAAATTCAGCAAAAAAGAAATTCTACAATTTTTGGAAATTTGTCAATTGACGCAAATACAGAATTTAATGATAATGGATTTTCAGATACTTTATTGGGAAATTTAATCAACAATTCAAAAATCTATTCTACAGGAAAAATTATTTTCAACGGAAATACAACAATTTCGGGAAATGGAAGTTTTAAGTTTTTTGATATTTCTATTTTGACAAACGCAAATCTTGTTGCAACTGGAAAAACTTTTTTTGTAAAAGGAAATTGGGAAAACTTTGGAAACTTCACTTCTTGTGATTCAGTAATTTTTGACAGCACACTTTCACAAATTGTAACAACAGGAAAATTTAAAAATTTTATTGTAAGAAAAACTCCGGGAGATATAATTTTAAACAATAATGATACGATTTTCAATGATTTAAAAATTGAAAGTGGAAATTTAAATACAAATGGAATAAGTAATTTAATTGTTGGAAACAATATAAATATCTCATCAAATGGAAATTTGAAATCTAATTCAACTTCAATTTTTGTCGGTGGAAATTGGGAAAATAATGGAACTTTTCAAAATGATTTTTCCACAATTATTTTTAATAAAAATGGAAATCAAAATATAAACTTCACTCACTTTTACAATTTGATTGTAAATGGAAGTGGAAATAAAATTTTTACAAATGGTTTTCAAACAAATGGAAATTTTTCAATTTATCAAAACTCAAATTGCATTGATACTTCAAATTCCACAACTACAATAAATGGAAATTTAATAGTGAGTGGAAGTTTTATCCACTCAAATGGAAATTTAAATTTTTCTGGAAATACAACTTTAAGTGGTGATGGAACAATTCAATTTGGAAATGTAAATATCACAAATATTTTAAATGATGGTGGAAAAAATATATTTGTAAAAGGAAACTGGAACAAAACAGGAACTTTCGTTGCAATTGGAAAATTAATTTTTAACGGAAGTTTATCACAAACAATTTCAACTTCTAATTTTTTTGATTTTGAAATTTCAAAAACACAAAATACTGTAACTTTAAACGGTGAACTTACAATTGACAATGATTTTAAAATAAATATTGGAACAATCTCAACAGGAAATTTGAATAATAAAATCAATGTTTTTGGAAGTGTGGATATTGCACAAAATGGAGTTTTAATTGCAAACTCAAGTGAAATTTATGTAAGTGGAAATTGGAAACGAAATGGAGTTTTTAATTCTGGAAATTCAACTGTAATTTTCAATGGAACTTCTGAAGAATCACTTTACACAAGTAATTTTTATAATGTAAAATTTGCAAATGGAGGAAGTAAAGCAAAACTAATTGTTGGCAACTCTTATTCCGTTGCAAACAATTTTACAATTGAAAACACAACTGTTGTATTAGAAAGTGGAACAATTACAATTGGCGGAAATTGGACAAACAACGGAACGTTTAATTCTATCACTGGAACTGTTGCAATGAATAAAAATGGAAATGCAAATTTTTCTGGAACTACAACTTTTAATAGTTTTATAATAGAACCACAAACAACAATCAAGATTGATTCATTGAGTAAAATCATAATTTCTGAAAGTGGAAACCTAACTGAAAATGGATACATAGTTGGAAAACTTGAATGTTCACAAAAAATGACTATTCCAAATACAAATTATAATTTTGGAAATATTGGTGTTGAAATTAATTTCACAAATTCTTCTCCTGATACTATTCAAATCATACGAACAACAGGAACTACTCCAATTGGATTAAATCAATCTATCACACGGCATTTTGAAGTAAATGCAAAAAATAATTCAAACTTAAATTTGAAATTTTATTACAAATCAATCAAAGAATTAAACGGTGAAATTGAAAATAAATTAAAAGTTTGGTCAAAAGAAAGTCAATTTATTTCGTGGAATAAAAAAAATTCACAAGTTGATACATTAAATGAATTTTTAAATATAAGTGATTTAGTTTCAAAAAAAATTTATGGATTTTCTTCCACAGAAGTAAGAACATTTGCAATTGAAAATGGAAATTGGAATGACAGTTCTTCATGGAGTCCAAGTGGAATTCCAACAATTGAAGATAGTGTTTTAATTCCACTCAATAAAGTTACACTCATCTATCAAGATGAAATTACTCAAATAAAAAGCATAAATATTTTGGGAACTTTGAATTTATCTCAAAACTCTCAACTTAAAATTTTTGGACATTGGAAAAATTCAGGAACATTTTCAAGTAATGTTGGAAAAGTAATTTTTAATGGCATTAATCAAACAATTGGAAATTCAAAATTTTATGACATTCAATTTTCAAATAGTGGAACTAAAACTGCAATAGGAACTTTTGATGTAAATGGAAGTGTTGAAATTGACTCAAATGTAATTTTTAATGGAGGACTTTTTGGACATACGTTTGCGAAAAATTTTATTACAAATGGACAATTCATTTCAATGGGACAAATAATTTTTGACGGAAATGAACCCCAAACAATTTCTAAAAACAAATTTAATAATGTAGTTTTTACTGGAAGTGGAATTAAAACATTTACGGGAGAAATTGATATTGATGGATTTATTTCCATAAACGCAAATACAACTGTAGATGCACAAACTTTTTCTCATAAAATCAACGGTGATTTTTCCAAACATTCTACTGCTACATTTTTACATTCAATTGGAACAATTACATTTAATGGAGCAAATCAAAATATTTCTGGAATAAATATTGGAAATGTAATTTTTGCTGGAAATGGAACTAAAAATATTATTGGAAATTTAGTTATCAATGGAAATTTGACAATTGAACAAAATGTAACTTTCAAACCTAATAATTCAATTGATACAGTTTATGGAAATTGGACTAACAACGGAACATTTGATTCCGCAAATTCTACAATTTGTTTCAATGGAAATAATCAAACTATAAATTCTTCTAACTTCAATAATTTGATTCTTTCAGGAAATGAAATAACGTTTACTGGAATTATAAATGTTGCTCAAAATTTTGGAATTGAAAATAATTGCGAAGTTGATGGTGGAATTTTCACTCACACATTTTACGGAAATTGGACAAACAATGGAAGATATATTCCAAATTTTAGTACTGTAAAGTTTGTAAAAAATGGAACTGTAAATTTTTTGGGAAATACAGATGTCTATAATTTGATAATCAATAGCGGAACTACTTTGAATGTGGATTCAAATTCTACAATAAATTTAATTGAAGAACTAACTGAAAACGGTTATTTAAACGGAAAAATAAAAAAGACAGAATTTATTTCTACAACGGGAGTTCCATTTTCATTTGGTGGAATTGGTTCAACGCTAATTGTTGGTGGTTCACTTCCTGATTCTGTTACAATAATTTCTATAAGAAAAAAAATTCCAATTGGATTTGTTTCCAATCAAGCAATTCAAAGATATTATGAAGTGAAAACAAAAAACCAAATTACTTCAGCAAATTTGGGATTAGTTTATGATGAGACAAATGAATTAAATTCTCAAAACGAAACTACTCTTAAAATTTGGAAAAGCATAAACAATGGAATTTCTTGGGCAAGAGAAATTGGAAGTATAATAAATATAAACTTGGATTCAATTTCATTTACAACTTCAATTGATTCAAATGCAATTTTTGCAATTTCATCTTCGTCTGTAAAAACATTTGCTCAACAAAGTGGGAATTGGAACAACAGTGATTTTTGGAGTCCAAGTGGAATTCCAACAATAAACGACAGTGTTTATATTTCTTTTGGAAAAAGTGTAACAATTTCGGGAAATGATTCTGTTGTATGTTTTGGACTTTACAACAATGGAACTTTAACTTTTGAAAATGATGGAAAAATTGTAATTGCGGGAGGATTCACAAATTCTGGAACAATAAATTCAAATTTAGAAACCGCATATTTTTCTGGTTCTCCAACAATTTTCAATGGAACTGCAAATTTTTACAACATTGTTATTTCACAGTTGCGAACTCTAAAAATGAATCAAAATTCTCATTTGAAAATTGCAGGAACTTTTACAAAAATTGGGAACTTAGATATAAGTTCATTCTCACCAAATTATATTGAATACAATAGTTCACAACCAAATCAAACTATTGCAGCATTGTCATACAATAATTTAATTTTATCAAATGGTGGAAATAAAACAACTGCTGAAAAAATATATGTTTCACAAAAGTTTCAAATTGGAACTAACACAATTTTTAGCGACAATAACGATACAGTTGAAGTAAAAGATAGTTTGAATGTTTTAGGAAATTATTCTGCTTCTGGAATTTTTATTTGCGGAGGAAACACAATTATTTCAGGAGGAGGAACAATTTCACTTGCAAATGTTTCAATTCCAAATTTGAGAACATTTTCTACGGGAACACAAAATTTATCTATCAGTGGGAATATTTACAACAACGGAACTTTTCAAAGTAATTCTCTAATAACTTTAAATGGAAATGGAAAAATAATTTCTGGAGATACGATTACTCAATTCTACAAACTAAAAGTTACAGGAAATATAACAGCAAATTCCGATATCTCTATTAGTGATTCTTTCAATGTCACAAATCAATTTTATTCACTTGCAACAACTCGTATTGTTGGAGTAAATCCATCTGCACTTTTAGGAAAACCAATTTTAACAAATGTCGTTTTGGAGAGTGGAAAAATGTTGCGACTTACTATTTCTTCTGTTTTAGAAATTAGAGGAATATTTACCAACAATGGAATACTTGAAACTTCTCTTTATTCTCCAAATACCGTTTGGTTTTCATCTAATTCTTCTTCAATTCCAAAAGCAAGTTATTGGAATTTACAACTTAGCGGTGGAAATTCAAAAACTGCAACTGATACGATAATAATAAAAGGAGATTTTATTGTAGATTCATCAACTGTTTTTGACGGTGGAAATTCAAGTGTAAGATTTTCAGGAACTGATTCAAAATTATATTCTACTGCAAATGGAATAGTAAAATTTAATAACGTCATCATTGATATGTTGAGAAGTTTCAATGCACAAAATTTTGGAATTGAAGTAAAAGGAAATTGGACAAACAATGGTGTATTTTTATCAACAGGAACTGTAACATTTAATGGAAACTCTTCTCAACAAATTTCAAAATCTGGATTTTACAATATTGTATTCAGTGGAAATGGAAATAAAAATTTAATTTCTGGACCAACTACAATTGATGGAAATTTAACTTTAAATGCTGGAATTACTTTCAGACCTGATACAACAACACTATTACTTAAAGGAAATGCAATAAATAACGGTGCAGTTTTTCAAGGTGGAACTTCTAATTTTATTTTTAATGCTTCTCAAAATCAAACAATTACTGGTTCGTTTCCATTCAACAATTTAAGAATACATAATCCTTTCGGTGTGAATTTGAATACATCAATTTCAGTTGAAGGAAATCTACAAACTACAAGTGGAAAACTTATCACTGGAAACAATGACATTACACTTGGAAACAATGGAACTCTCACTGAAAGTGGGCAAAATTTAGTTCTTGGAAAAATCAAAATAACAAGAAATGTATTAAGCAATTCTGAAAATAATTTTGGAAATATTGGATTTAAAATGACTGCAATTGGAACCGCTCCTCTACAAACAGTTGTCACAAGAACAACTGGAACTCAATTAAAAGGAAATGGAGTTGATTCAACACACTATTCAATTAAACGATATTTTGATATTTCTCCACAAGTAAATTCTAATTTGAATGCAACTATTACTTTTTACTATGACGATACAGAAATTCCACTTCCACACACTGAACAAACACTTCGTCTGTGGAATTCAACAAATAGTGGAACAACTTGGAATGTAATTGGTGGAACAGTAAGTTCGTCTCAAAATTCAATTACCAAAGTTGGTGTCAATTCACTTGAAAAACTCACCGCATCAAGTATTTCACTTCAACCAAAAACTGCAGTTGTAAGAGTTTATCGCGATACTGATGGAATTGATTCCACAATAAATGATTGGGTTTCTACAAATTGGAATATGGAAATAAAAAGAGGACTTATTGGTGGACAAACTGTCGCAAAAACAAATTCTGATACAATGCTTTATGTTGATACACTTTCTGAAACAAGTTACACCGTGACTATTGGAGATAGTTTAAATTGGTATCACAAAGCATATATCGTAGATACGGTTTTGACAAAATCAGATACAACCTCATTTCCATTTTCTTTTCCCGAAATAAATGTGAGAACAATAAAATTTTCTGTATTTCATCCAAGTAAAATTACAATGAGAATGTTAAAAGATTTAGATGGAAATTTTGAAACAACAAATGATAGAATTCTTATTAAATGGAATTTTTCACTTTTAAAAAATGGAATTTTAAGAAAAAAGAATACAAACTCATTCAACTTGGTTGATAGTTTGTTGGAAGATTATACATTTCTTGCACAAGCATCAGATAGTGGTGGATGGAGATCAATTGGATATATAATAAATGACACAATATTTGTTGATTCTTTACAAAAGCAAGCAAATGTTTATTTCAATGTTGCTAATGGAGGAAATATTACAATTGATTTTATAAATTTTGCTTCCAATACAATTGCTGTAAGACAACTAAAAGATTTTGATGGAAATATTTCAACAACAAATGATAGATATGAAAGAATATGGAATTTGAAATTATTTGATTCAACAGGAATAAATTTGATTACTGAAACAAATAGCAAAAAACTTGTTATAAATGATCTTCCAGATGGAAAATATTATGCAGTTCAAGCAGAAAGTTTGAGTTGGAAACCAATTGGAAATATATTAGATGGAATTACTTCAACTGATACAACGCGAAAAAAACTCATTACAATTTCTGGTGGTGATAGCATTTCTCTTGATTTTTTAAGTGTGCATTTGAATACAATAGTAATTAAAAATTTCAAAGATATTGACAATAATTTTTCAAATGATACGGGATATTATTTAATTCCGTGGAATATAAAATTGAGAAAAAATACACTTTCTGGTGGTTCGCCAACTGATTTATTGTTAAACATAGTTTCTGATACAGTAATTACAGTTCCAAATCTTTTGAATGGAACATATTATGCAATTGCATTTGATTCTATCGGATGGAAACGATTTGGATATATAAAAAATGGACAAAAAATTATTTCAATTGATACTGCTGTTCAAATTCTTTTTGAAACGGGAGGAGAAATTTCTACAATTTATTTTGTAAATTCAAATGCTGATTCTGCTTCTTTTAGAACTCTTCAACAATTCTCTACAACAATTACGGGAAAACCAAATAAACTAAAACCAAAAAAAGGTGTAGTTCTTGTTCATAATGATGCAAACTTCAAAGATACTGCATTTATCAGATTATTTCCAAAGAAACCAAAAACAATTATGATTTGTGGAGTAAATCAAATTGATACAGATAGTGCAAAAAAATATGGATGGGTGGAATTTAAAAAATCTACAAATGTTGCTAAATATCTTCCACAAAATACAGAAGAAAGTGGATTTGATTTCTTTTTAAATGGAAAAAAATTTGTAAAAGGACTTAAAAATCCAAAGCAAACAAAATATCCAAATAGATTACTCGCAGAACTTATTCTATTGAAACTAAACATTGCAGCAAGTTATGGAAACGTAACTCCAAATGGTTTTGGTGATTTGATTTTTAACGATAATGGAAACAATTCTCACTTTTTAAATGGAAAAACAATTTATGAAATTGCTGGAACTCCTGCTCCTCCTGGAATTGGAATGTATCATGGATTTGTAGATAGTGTTTTAACTTATTACAACGGATTTGGAAATTATGATAATTTTGTGCAACCATATTTTACAAATTTAGCAGATGCAATTGCAATGATAAATAATGTGTTTTATGATTCACCAGATGTAAGCGATACAATTTCAATAAACCCATTGAAACTAAAAGGAAATAAACAATTAAGTGAAGTTATGTTTTTAACTTCAAACCCAAATACAAAAATTTTTGAATATAATTTTTCAAACTACGTTACCACACCCACTGAATTTGAACTATATCAAAATTATCCTAATCCATTTAATCCAAATACAACAATTGAATTTTACATTCCAAATGAATCAATTGTTAATTTAAATGTATATAACATTTTGGGACAAAAAGTAAAAACAATTTTACAAAACCAGTTTTTAGAAAGTGGATTTAATGAAGTTGAATTTGATGGAAGCAATTTACCTTCAGGAATTTATTTTGCAAGAATTGAAGTAAAAGAAATAGAAGATGAAGAAAATGTTTCAAATGAAATTGTAAAACTCAAAAAAATGATGCTTTTGAAATAATGAAACTTTGCACATTTGAAATTCATACAAAACTTGGACGATATCAACGAATTGGTGTTTTATTTCGCGATGGAATTTTGGACTTAAACTTCGCTGCAGCAGCATATCTGTTTCATCTTGGTGAAGCACAACCATATAAAATTGCAAATTCACTTTTGCCTTCTGATATGCTTTCATTCTTACAAAATGAAACAACTGGATTTACGTTTGCAAAGGATTCAATAAATTTTTTCAACGAAAATTTTCAAAATAAAAAAATTCCATTTGGATTAAACGATGAAACAATTTTTTATTCGTTTGATGAAATAAATTTAAAATCTCCTCTCCCCACTCCAAATTCTTTCAAAGATTTTTACGCATTTGAACAACATGTAAAAAAAGGGTTTGAAAAACGAAATGAAGAAATGCCAAATGAATGGTATGAAATTCCAGTTTATTACAAAGGAAATCACAACAATTTTTTTGGACCAAATGATGAAATTTTTTGGCCATCATTTACTGAAATGTTGGATTACGAACTTGAAATCGCTTTGATAATTGGAAAAACAGGAAAAAATATTTCTGAAAAAGATGCTCTAAACTATGTTGCAGGATTCACAATATTAAATGATTTTTCTGCTCGCGATATTCAGAAAAAAGAAATGAAAGTTCGTCTTGGTCCTGCAAAAGGAAAAGATTTCGCAACATCAATTGGACCATATATTGCAACAATTGATGAGTTTGAAAACATCTATAATTTGAAAATGACGGCAAAAGTAAATGGTGAAACTTGGAGTGAAGGAAATTCAAGTTCAATGTATCATAAGTTTGAAAAAATAATTGCTTTTGCTTCAATGGATGAAATGCTTTTTCCCGGAGATGTAATTGCTTCAGGAACTGTTGGAAATGGATGTGGATTAGAATTAAATAAATGGATACAACCAAACGATGTAATTGAACTTGAAATTGAAAAAATTGGTATATTAAAAAATAAAATTGTAAAAAAATATGTTTCCACTTAAAAAAGGAATAACAACTTCGCAAGCACATGTTGATTTACCAAAAGGAACTTATGAAGAAGAACACGGACGAAAAGGTTTTTTTGGGAAATCTTCTCATCTCTATCATTTGAATCCTCCAACAGGATGGATAAAATTTGAAGGAAAACTAAAACCTCATTGTTTAGATTTAAATAAACTTGAACCAACTGATTTAAATGATAAAAACGGAAGTCCAATTTGTGTGCTTGGAAATAATGACATTAAACTTTATGTTTCAAAAAGAAGTGAAGAAATGCCGTTTTATTTTCGCAATGCTGATGGTGATGAACTTTACTTCATTCATAAAGGAAAAGGAAAAATTGAAACCGACTTTGGACCACTCAATTTTGAAAAAGGTGATTACATTGTAATTCCACAATCTGTAACTTATAGAATAATTCCTGAAACAAAAGACAATTTTTTTCTCATTACACAATCTAAAACAGAATTTAATCCTCCTGAAAAAGGACTAATTGGACAACACGCATTGTATGACAATGGAATAATTGAAACACCAGAACCAACTCCAATAATAGATAATAAAGAATGGGAAATAAAAATAAAAGTTGAAGATGAGTTTTCATCTGTTTTTTATCCACATAATCCAATTGATGTTATTGGATGGAAAGGAAATTTAACAGTATGGAAAATAAATATGAGAGATATTCGTCCAATTATGAGTCATCGTGTTCATCTTCCTCCATCTGCTCACACAAGTTTTGTAACACGAGGTGCAGTGGTTTGTTCATTTCTTCCACGACCTTTGGAAGAAGAAAAAACGGCACTCAAAGTTCCATTTTATCATAGAAATACTGATTACGATGAAGTTATTTTTTATCATGATGGAATTTTTTTTAGCCGTGATGATATAAAACCCGGAATGCTCACACTTCATCCGAGGGGAATTCATCATGGACCTCATCCTAAAGCACTTGCAAATCAAGAAACTAAAACAAGAACAGATGAATATGCAGTTATGCTTGATGGATTAAATCCTCTACACATTACAACAGATGGAGAAAAAACTGAAAATCAAAATTACTGGAAAAGTTGGCTTACAAAATGATTACAATTCATTCAAACGAAACTGATACAAAAAATATTTATAAACTTATGATTGGCACTATTGTTCCACGTCCAATTGCATTTGTTTCAACAGTAAGTAATGATGGAATAAATAATCTTGCTCCATTTAGTTTTTTTATGGGAGTTTCTGCATCTCCTCCAACACTTGCAATTTCAATTGCAAAAAAGGGATTTGTTGGAAATTATAAAGACACCAATAAAAATATTTTAGATACAAATGAATTTGTAGTAAATATTGTAACTGAAAATATTGCAAATGCGATGAATTTAACTGCAGGAGAATTTGCTCCTGAAATAGATGAATTTAAAATTTCAAAACTTACTCCAATTCAAAGTAAGTTTGTAAAACCAAAACGAGTGAAAGAATCTCCAATAAATATGGAATGCAAATTGATGCAAGTTATAGAAATTGGAAATCCAACAACGACAAATTTAATCATTGGAGAAATTATTTGTTTTCACATTGAAGAAAATATTTTTGAAAATTTTAGAATTGATATTGAAAAACTTAAACCAATTGCTAGATTAGCAGGAAATAGTTACTGTAAAGTAAATGATATTTTTGAATTAACTCGTTAAAAATAATTATTTATTATGAAAAAAAGTTTCGTTCTACTTGTAATTCTTATTTTATTTTCATGCAAGGAAAATACACCAATTGATAGTAAAATAGATGATCCTTTTAACTTGAGTATTCCTTACAATGTAACTCCAAATTCTGTGGATTTAAGTTGGAGTTCTTACATTAATTCTGACTTTGCAAAATATGAAATTTATTATTCTTTAGATAGCAATTTTATTTTGGATAACTCAACTTTATATCAATCTATAACCAAAAAAAATCAAACTAGTATAACTGTTTTAAATCTCATTTCTGATACTATATACTATTTCAAAGCACGACTTTCAAAAACGAATGGAAATAAAACTGATTCTAAAATCCAAAGTGCTATAACTTCAAACCCTGAACCTTTTTATTTAACATTACCTTACAATGTAACTCCAAATTCTGTGGATTTAAGTTGGAGTTCTTACATTAACTCTGACTTTGTAAAATATGAGATATATTACTCTTTAGATAGCAACTTTATTTTGGATGACTCTACTTTATATCAATCTATTACTAACAAAAATCAAACTAGTACAACTGTTTTAAATCTTATTTCTGATACTACATACTATTTCAAAGCACGACTTTTAAAAACTAATGGAAATAAAATCAATTCTAAAATCCAAAGTGCTATAACTTCAAATGAAATATTAATTACACTTGGTTCACCATTTAATATTACATACAATTCAGTTAAGATAATCTGGAGTAAGTATTTAAGAAATGATTTTCGTAAATATGAAATCCATTTTTCAAAGTCAAGTGGATTTGAACCAAATGAAAATACGCGATATGAAACTATAAACAATGAAGATATCGACTCAACTACAATTGAAAACCTTGAACCAAATACAAAATATTTTTTCAAAATAAAATTGCTTTTAACAAATGGGAGATATTTCATATCCGAAGAAAAAAGTGGAACAACTTGGGTTTTACTCTTTGATAAATTTGAAGATATAGTTGGATGGATTGGCGATACTTTAATTCTTTATAATGAAGATGATCCTCCAGATCCATTTGATACATCTGCAATTTATTCAGTATTCGCTTTTAATAGTGTAAATTTAACTAACTACAAAACTGTAAAAATAGAATACTCTGCAAAAGCAAAACCTTGGATTATTCCTGCTTCAATAAGAACTGGATTAAATTTTTATGCAACACGATATGATACAATTCCATTGAATACTCACTCTGTGCAAAAATTTACAAAGTATATCTATGACTATCAAATTTCAAGTCCTGAACAATCAGATATTTTCTTTGAATATGAAATGGGTTCACAAGGATATAGTGATAGATTGATAATATTTGATGTAAAAATAAGTGCTGAAAGAATTTTCAATTCAAAAAAATAGATGTTCCAATTTTCAATTAGTAATGAATTAGAAAAAAAAATTTCCAATGCTCATTGTGTTGGAAATTTTTATTTTGATGATGATATTCAATGTCAAAATCTACTTGAATTAGTTGAAAAAAATTCCTATTTAAATAAAATATTTTGCACATTTTACAACGACAACGGAGAAATAACAAAACTTACTTATGAGTTTTTTTTTAAGAAAGTAAACCAAACTGCAAATTTTCTCATAGAAAATAATATTGAAGTTGGAAATTGCGTAGCAATTATTTCACACAATCATATAGATACTGTTGTATTGTATTTTGCAATTTGGGCAATTGGAGCAATCGCTGTTCCAATAAATGTTGGAGAAGATGATAAAAGAATTGAATTTATTGTTGAAAATTCAGAAATCAAAATAATTTTTGTGAGAGAAAATTATTTTGAAAGAATTACAAATATTTTTCATTCAAATAAAAAAACTATTTGTGTTGAAAATAATATAAATGGGAATTTTCATTCTACATTAAAAAATATATCTGACAATTTTGAAAACAATAATAAAGTTAAATTAGACAACGATGCTTTGATAATTTACACTTCAGGAACAACAGGACTTCCAAAAGGAGTGGTATTGACACAAAAAAATTTGATAGTAGATGCAAAAGAAATTTCTTTGTGGCATAAAATTGATGAATCTCAAACAATGATGTGTATTCTTCCACTCCATCATGTAAATGGAATTGTTGTAACACTTTTAACACCAATGTTTTCAAGAGCAAGTGTTGTATTGAATCAAAAATTTCACAGCAACAATTTTTTTAAACAAGTGGAAAAAGAAAATGTAAATATTGTAAGTGTTGTTCCAACTATTTTGCAATTTTTACTAAATGAATATGAAAATAAAATTGCACCACAAATAAACTCACTTCGTCACTTTATTTGTGGTGCAGGACCTTTAACTTGTGAACTTGCGAATAAATTTGAAAAAAAATTTCATATCTCAATTATTCACGGTTATGGACTTTCTGAAACAACTTGTTATTCATGTTTTCTTCCAATTGATTTAAACGAAACAGAACATATATTTTGGATGAATGAATTTGGATTTCCATCAATTGGAGTTTCAATTCCTTCAAACGAAATGGCAATTCATAATGAAAATGGAAATGAATTAAGTGAAATGGAAAAAGGAGAAATTGTGATTCGTGGAAAAAATGTGATGAAATCTTATTTCAAGAATTCAGAAGCAAATGAAAAATCATTTACTTATAATTGGTTTAGAAGTGGTGATGAAGGGTTTTTTAAGTTAGATAAAAACGGAAAAAAATTTTTCTTCATAACTGGAAGATTAAAAGAACTCATAATTCGTGGAGGAACAAATATTTCGCCATTTGCAATCGACGAAATTTTGATGAATATTGAGGGAGTTGAAATTGGACTTGCAGTTGGCTTTGAAAATATTTGGTATGGAGAAGAAGTTGGTGCTTATATTAAACTTAAAGAAAATTCTAACTTGATAGAAAAAGAAATTTTGTCATATTGTAGAAAATTTATTTCATTTTCACTTTCGCCAAAAGTAGTTGTATTTGGAAATGAAATTCCCGTAACATCAACTGGAAAATACCAAAGAAATAAACTCAAACATCTTTTTGAAAAATGGAAAGAAATCCAATTCACAAAAAAATAGTTAATGAAAAATTTTGAAATAATTCAACACCCAATTATAAAAAGAGAAGTTTCAATTTTAAGAGATAAAAAAACTTCAAACAATATTTTTAGAGTATCTTTGAAACGTCTTTCAATTTTTATGGCTTATGAAGTTGCAAAAAAATTTCAATTGAAAAAATTCCAAATTGAAACACCAATTACAAAAACATTGGGGTTTGACTTAAAGGAAAACATAATTTTAGTTCCAGTTTTAAGAGCAGGACTTGGAATGGTAGATGGATTTTTAGAAGTTTTTCCAAATGCAAAAGTTGGACACATTGGACTTTCAAGAAACGAAAAAACACTTGAACCAATTGATTATTATTTTAAAGTTCCAAAACAAATTGATAAATCAATTGTTATTTTACTTGACCCAATGCTTGCAACAGGAGGAAGTGCAAATGCTGCATTAAATTTTTTAAAAAAAAATGGAGCAAAAAAAATAATTTATGTTTGTCTTTTTGCTTCTCCTTTTGGAATAAAAAAAATTTTAACTTTACAGAATGATATAAAAATTTTTACTGCATCCAAAGATTTAAAATTAAATAAAAGTGGATATATTATTCCAGGACTTGGAGATGCGGGAGATAGAATTTTTGGAACAGATGATTAATTTTGAAAAAGAAATTTTGAATTTAAGAAAAGAATACACTCAAAATGTTTTAGATGAAAAAAGTGTAATCAAAAATCCATTTAAACAATTTGAAGTTTGGTTTCAAGAAGTTTTGCGTTCAAAAATTGATGAAGCAAATGCAATGACACTTTCTACTGCTACAAAAAATGGAACCCCATCTTCAAGAATTGTGCTGTTAAAAAAATTTGATGAAAGTGGATTTATTTTTTTTACAAACTATAAAAGTCAAAAAGGAGTAGAAATTTTTGAAAATCCAAATGTTTCACTTTTATTTTTTTGGAAAGAACTAGAACGGCAAATAAGAATCTCTGGAATTACAAAACAAATTTCTAAAATTGAATCGTTTAAATATTTTACAACGCGACCAACTGAAAGCAAAATCGGAGCATGGATTTCAAATCAAAGTAAAGTTATAGAAACAAGAAAATTTTTGGAAATCGCTTTTGAAAAAATGAAATTAGATTTTAGAAATAAAAAAATTCCACTCCCTCCAAATTGGGGAGGAATAAAAGTTATTCCTAATAAATTTGAATTTTGGCAAGGAAGAAAAAATCGACTTCATGACAGAATTTTATATTCTCTTCAAGAAAATAAAATTTGGAAGATAGAAAGATTGATGCCTTAATTTTTTTTTTGGTATTTTTTAAAAAAAATTTTTTATGTATTATTCAATTTCAATTTTTATTCATTATTTGGGAATTGGTATTTTAATTACTTCAATTCTCGGTGGATTTATAGTTCACAACTCTTATCGCAAAAGTAGTAATATAACAGAACAACTTATATTTTTAAAAATACTTCGCCCAATTGGGCTTCTTGGACCAATTGGTTTGGGAATTATGCTAATCAGCGGAATTGGAAATTTAATGTTTCTTGGCTTTGCATCTCAAGATGTAATATCACAAAGATGGTTGATGGAAAAACTTTTTATGTTTTTTCTTGTTCTCATTATTGGGCTTTATTCAGGAATTCGTTCTAAAAAAAGAGCAACACTAATTGAGCAAATTATAAGTGGAAATGAAAATACAAAAATAGAAAAACAAAAATTTGATAAAATATCAAATACATTTTTAATAATCCAAACGATCTTGCTTTTGGCAATTTTGTTTCGTTCAGCAGTTAAATAATTTATGAGAGAATATCAATTGTTTGTAAATGGTGAGTTTGTCAATTCAAGTTCAAAAGAAACTTTTACTTCAATAAATCCATTTAATCAAGAAGTAATTGCAAAGTTTCAAAAAGCAACTGTAGAAGATGCAAAAATGGCAATCTCTTCTGCACGAAATGCATTTGATAATGGTGAATGGAAAAAAATTTCAAGAGAAGAAAGATCAAATTGGATAAAAAAAATTTCTGATAAAATCAATGAAAATAAAACTGAACTTGAGGGTTTAGAAGTTGAAGATTCTGGTTCAACAATCCGCAAAGCAAAAGAAGATGTTTTTTTAAGTGCAAAAAATTTGTATTCTTTCTCAAAATATGCATCAATGGATTTTGAGAAAGAAATTAATGCTTCAAAAACAGGAAAAAATTTTATTTTACGAGAACCAATTGGTGTTGTATCCGCTATTATACCGTGGAATTTTCCTCTCAAAATGGCAATTTGGAAACTTGGTCCAGCACTTGCTGCGGGCAATACGGTTATTTTAAAACCAAGTGAATTAACCTCTGTATCTGCAATGGAACTTGCAAAAATTTTTCATGAAATTAATTTTCCTAAAGGTGTTATAAATATTATAACTGGATTCGGTGAAGATGTTGGAAGCGAACTTGCATCAAGTAAACTTGTGGATAAAGTTTCATTTACCGGATCAACAGAAATTGGAAAAAAAATAATGCAAATGGCTTCTTGTAATTTAAAAAAAATTACACTTGAATGTGGTGGAAAATCTGCTAATATTGTATTGGATGATGCTGATTTAGAAATGGCAATTGATGGGACGATGTATGCAATTTTTTATCATCAAGGACAATGTTGTGAAGCAGGTTCAAGATTGTTACTTCATGAAAAAATTTATGATGAATTTTTATTTAAACTAATTGAAAAAACTAAAAAACTAAAAATTGGAAATCCTAAAAATTTAGAAACTGATATTGGTCCTGTAATTTCAAAAAAACAACAAGAAAAAATTTTACATTACATTCAAAGTGGAATTGATAGTAATGCAAAACTTGAAATCGGTGGAAAAATTTCTCAGGAATTTCCAAATGGTTTTTTCATTGAACCTACAATTTTTTCAAATGTAAATAACAAATCAAAAATTGCTCAAGAAGAAATTTTTGGTCCTATTCTTTCTATAATTAAATTCAAAACAATTGAAGAGGCAATTCAAATTGCAAATGATTCAACTTATGGACTTGCTGCAGGAATTTGGTCAAGTGATGATGAAAAATCGCTAAACATTTCAAAACAACTTCGTGTGGGAACTGTGTGGATAAATGAATGGCATTTACTTTCTGAATCCGCACCATTTGGAGGATATAAAGAAAGTGGAATTGGAAGAGAATTTGGCGAAGACGGAATGTTAGAATATTTTGAAACAAAACATCTTCATATTGATTTAATCAAAGATAGAAAAAAGAAATTTTGGTATGATACAGTTGTTCCAAAAACATAGTTTTATAATTACTAATTCAAAGACTCAATACTAAAAATTAAAAAATAATTATGCAAAAA